>JACMLA010000271.1 GCA_014379815.1 Bryobacteraceae bacterium
GCTGGACGAAAACTAACGAATCGGATACGCACGTAGTTCTGGCATGGCGGGCTCTTTCGGACGCGGGTTCGACTCCCGCCGCCTCCACCACAACAATCTGAACTCCCTATCGGCTCCTTCCAGGACCGCCTCGTAACACCCCTGTCCGTCTCGTCACCTTTAGCTCGCCAATGGCAGTGCCTGGTCCCTACGCTGGGGTAATGAAGACACTTGTTAGCAAGGCCGCCCAGAACACGATGGCGCTCTGTGTATGCTTCCTGTCAGCACTTCCGATCGCCCAGGGCGCGGCACCGATCACGATCGCCATGACGGCTGACCACTGGCAGACTAAGGAGAACGCGGAGTTCCTCCGGCAGCTGGGTTTTTACCACGGCTTGATGCGGCTCAACAGCGGCAATGCGGTACTCAAAGGCATCACGTTCAGCGACGGAACGATTGAGTTCGACGTCAATACGATCGGGCGGGGCTCACCCGGAATAGCCTTTCGTCAGCAAGACGAAGGTAATTTTGAGCTTTTTTACCTTAGGCCTGATCCGGGCTGTCCGGCCTTCCGGGCCTGCATACAGTATGCGCCGCAGACTCATGGTGTCCTGCTATGGGACCTCTTTCCGCAATATCAAACGCGGGCGCCGCTACGGGAGAACGGGTGGAACCACATCAGGATGGTCGTCTCCGGCCGGCGGATGAATGTTTTCGTGAACGATGCCACATCGCCCACACTGCAGATCGGCAGGCTGGAGGGGGATACGATGAAAGGCGGCCTGCGACTGCAGGGGCCAGGCACTTTCGCAAACATGGTGATAACTCCCGATGCAGTGGACGGTCTTTCTCCTGAGCCGGTCAGAGATCCGCTGGATGGGGACCGCGGCCTCGTTCGGAATTGGCGTCTCTCCACTTTTGCCGCGCTGCCGAACGGTGAGGAACCCATGTATAACGAAATGCCCGGTGCTTCGCCGGAATGGAAGACGACCAGCACGGAGCGGAGCGGGCTGGTAAATCTCAGCCGCGAGTATGGCCGGCCTCTGCCCGAGTCGAACCGAGTCGTGGCATGGCTGAAGACGACGATAACTTCAGACAGGCAGCAGACGAAGAAGGTGAATATCGGATGGACGCGCGAATTGTGGGTATTCGTGAACGGGAAACTGGTGTATGCCGATAAAAACCTGTTCGAGTCGGAGGGAGCGAGAAAATTTCCCGACGGGCGATGTTCGCTCGAGAATGGCGCCTTCACGTTGCCTCTGGAAGCGGGCGACAATGAGGTCGCGGTGGCAATCTCGAACAACTTATTCGGATGGGGACTGATGCTGCGGCTGGCTGATTCGGAAGGGGTTCATCTGGCAGCAAAGTGACAAACCGGATGGCTGGCAAACAGATGCCTGGCAAACAATGGACGACGACCCGTCCGGGCCACGTCGCCATTGCGGCTCTGGCGTGGACGATGCTCGGCTGTGTGTTTGCCTTGCCGGATCTCGCTGCCGGCATCGACTGGCGCCAGGCTCTGCTTTATTCTCTTACGCTGTGGTGGTCATGGGGTATTGTCACACCTCTCATTCTTTGGGCGGACCGGCAGATCCCCGTTTCCACCAGGCAACTTGCCCGGCGAGTTCTGGCGCACATCCTTCCCAGCCTGCTTATAACGTCTGTGTACGTTTATGTTTTGGGGACGGTTCGCGCCGCGTTCGGAATTGTGGAGTGGGACGGTTTGGCCAGTATCAGCTTTCTTGTCGATGCGCTGGGGGGCATGTTTCTCTGGAACTGGCTCATCTATTGGCTGATCGTGGGAGCCTGGCAGGCATATCACTATTACGATCACTATATTGCGGGTGAGTTGCGTCTGGAGCGCCTGGAAAAGAGCTTCTCCGAGGCTCGTCTGAACGCGCTTCGAATGCAGCTGGATCCGCATTTTCTCTTCAATGCGCTGAACACGATCTCATCTCAGGTGGAACGAGACCCGAAACTTGCGAGAGGCATGATCGAGCATCTGGGAGACCTTCTCCGCCTGTCGCTGGAATCGAAAGACAGGCAGGAAATCCCGCTGGTGGAAGAGATGGCCTTTCTGGAACACTACCTGGCGATCCAGAAGATCCGCTTCGGGGACCATTTGCGGATCGAGACCCAGATCGCGCCGGAGGTGAAATATGCTTCCGTACCCTGCCTTTTCGTTCAGCCACTGGTGGAGAATGCAATCCGGCACGGAATTTCAAGGCGGGCTTCGGGCGGAACGGTGATCGTGTCAGCACACCGGGACGGGAATCGGCTTGACATTCGTGTGCTCGACGACGGCGTGGGACTTCCCGCCGGTTGGACGCTTGAGAACTCCGGCGGCGTTGGACTCTCCGTTACGCGGCAGCGTGTGGCAGGGCTTTATCCCGATGGAGACACCTGTTTTGCCGTGAACAGGCGCGCCACTGGTGGAACCGAGGTTGAAATATCGCTTCCTCTGCGATGGACCGGAAAGGAAGCCCATGCCGCTGCCAGCGTCTGAAGGCCTCTGCGTTATGGTGGCCGACGACGAAGCGCCAGCGAGGCAACGGATTATCGATCTGTTGCGCCACGATTCTCAGGTGGCCGCAATCATTGAGGCGTCCGACGGGCTCTCCGCAGTGGAGATCATTCAGAACCGAAGGCCCGATCTGGTGTTTCTCGACGTGCAGATGCCGGAACTGAATGGACTCGAGGTCATCGCTGAAGTAGGAGCCGAAAGTATGCCGCTAACCGTCTTTGTGACCGCCTACGATAAGCATGCGATCGGCGCTTTCGAAGCAAATGCGCTTGACTATCTCCTGAAGCCGTTCAGCGACGAGCGCTTTGAGGTGACCATGGCCCGCGTCGGCATTCGGATGGATGAACGCAGCGTGCGGGAGTTTGGACGGCGCATGCTTCGCATGGTTTCCGAGGCGCCGGCGGGGGAACCGTCGCTCGACCGTCGGGTGGTGAAATCCGGAGGTTCCACCCGCTACGTACGGGTGGCCGATATCGACTGGATCGAAGCTGCCGGGGTCTATGTGAACCTGCAC
>JACMLA010000272.1 GCA_014379815.1 Bryobacteraceae bacterium
CTATGCGGCGGATCACTCTGTTGATGGCAAAACTATAACGGAAATCAATCTGCTGAAAACGCGCCCAAAAACCATCGAGGCCGAGGCTGAGACCATCCTGGAGATGATCGGCAACGGCGGCGCCCAAATGGTCTATCACTCGATGGGCGATGAGGATGTCGAGCGAATCATGCGCCACCCGAATACGGCAATCGCCAGCGATGGGGGCGTACGGGAATTCGGTCAGGGCGTGCCACACCCGCGTTCCTACGGCACCAACGCCCGTGTTCTGGCGGAGTACGTCAGGGTTCGGAACATCATCACGCTAGAGGATGCCATTCGCAGAATGACGTCTCTGCCGGCGCGTACCTTCGGACTGAGCAATCGTGGTTTGTTGAAAGAGGGTCTGGCTGCTGATCTGGTTCTGTTCGATCCCGCCAAAATTCAGGATAAGGCGACCTTCGCCAAACCTCACCAGTATTCCGAAGGGTTCGATCTGGTGGTTGTGAATGGAACGGTGGCAGTAGAAAACAGCAAGCCTCTGTATGTGCTTGCCGGGCGGATATTGCGGCGACAGTAAAGAGATCTGTCGCCGCCCGTCGTTGAAAAACTACTTCAAGAAACTACTTCGCGAGTTCCCGGGCCTTGTTCAGAGCAGCCTCGTAGTCTGGCTGCTCTGCTACATCTTTCACGTACTCCACGTGCTGAACCGTGTTGTGCTTATCGACAACGAAGATAGCCCGGCTCTCCATACGCCATTCTTTGATTAGCGTGCCATAAGCGGTTCCGAACGAACCGGTCCGATGG
Organism: Bryobacteraceae bacterium; assembly: GCA_014379815.1. The sequence continues at coordinate 787 of JACMLA010000272.1, forward strand.
TCGGACAGCATCGTCAGGTTGTCGATACCAAACGATGAGCACCAGCGCGCCTGAGCAAACGGAAGATCCATGCTGATGGTGTACATCTTTACGTCAGGCAGCTCACCAGCCTCTTCGTTGAAGCGCTTGGTTTGTATGTCGCAGACAGGCGTATCCAGCGAGGGAACCACGCTAAAAATCCGTACTGCACCCGAAGTTGCTTCCAGGCTTACCGGGCTTAGTGTTTTGTCCACCACATCGAAGCCGGGCGCGTGGTCTCCAACCTTCAGTTCCGGCCCGATCAGCGTGAGCGGATTGTCTCTGAAAGTCGCGGCTCCATGACGTTCATCCATTACCTGTTCTGGGGTCATTGCGCCGCTATTGTAGCAGTCCATCCAGTTCGTGCGGTTCAGAAACGGGCAGTTTGCAGGCGAAGTTCTCGCAGACATAAGCCGTGGGACGCCCATGATGCCCGCTCATGTTTTGCAGTTCCGGGTTCAGAGCGAAACTGCCTGCCCAGATCAAGTCGTGGAACGGCAGAAACTTTGCGCGAAGCACCGCGCGCATTGGTTCCATGGTGTCGCGGGCTCCGGCGAGAACGATCTGACGGGGCGGAGTTTGCGCCGAGAGCGCGGACGACAGCATCTGCGGCAGAGAAGTAGGTCCATCCGCCAGCTTTTTTGCAAACACGGCCAGAGCGCGCTCAGCGGAGGTACGATACTCGCCCTTCCCGGTGATGTGAGCCAGCCGGAGCAGATTCATGATGGCGACCGAATTACCGGATGGTTCCGCTCCGTCGTAATCCTCTTTGATGCGGAGAATCAGTGTCGGATCGGCGGTGGTGGAACTGAAGAATCCACCTTGCTCCACATCTTCGAACAGCTCGAGCATACGGCCCGTCAGCTCAATTGCGGAGCGCAAATGGTTGTCTTCGAATTCCGCTTCGTACAGGTCGAGCAAGCCCTGCACGAAGAATGCGTAATCGTCCAGAAATCCGCCGATGGCCGCTTCGCCGTCTCGCCAGCGTCGGAACAGGAGGTTATCGGCGCAGAGGTGTTTCAGTACGAAATCCGCGGCCCGGTGCCCCGCTTGCGCGTACTCCGATCCACCCAGTACGCGGGAAGCTTTGGCGAATGCCGAGATCATCAGACCGTTCCACGCGGTAAGAACCTTGTCATCCAGATGGGGCCGGATACGCGACGCGCGAACCTGCAGCAAACGAGTCTTCGCGTCCGCCAACGACGTGAGAACTTCCTGCTCAGAGACGCCGAAGCGCCGCGCTGTTTCGGCAACCGGGAACCGCTGATACAGAATGTTGCGCCCGGTAAACTCCCCTTGGGGATCATCGAGGACGTTTCCGTCATTTTCGACGCCGTAGTGATAGGCGAACCATTCAAAGGCGTTCGCGCTTTGCGAGGCATCCGGGTGCCCATCCAGTATTGCCTTTAGCTCGTCTGCCGACCAGATGTAGAAAGCGCCTTCGCCTTTCTCGTGCGGGTGCTCGGGATCGGCAACGCTATCGGCATCCTCGGCAGAGAGAAAACCGCCATCGGGATGCGTGAGATCCCGCAGGACATAAGTGAAGATACTGCGGGCTGTTTCCGCCAGCGCCGGTTCCGCCGAAACCTGGTAAGCCTCCAGGTAGGCGATCGCAAGCTGAGCCTGATCGTACAGCATTTTTTCGAAATGGGGCACAAACCATCGGGCGTCCACGGAATATCGATGGAAACCTCCGCCGAGTTGATCGTGCATTCCACCTTTGGCCATTTCACGCAAGGTGGTAGCGACCATTTCAGACGCTTCCCCGGTGCCGGTCGAGTTTGCATAACGTAGCAGGAAGTTGAGGGCAGAAGGTCTGGGAAACTTGGGTGCTCCGCCAAAGCCTCCGAGCCGCGAATCGAAGGCGCGCCGAAACTGAAGGTATCCGGATTCGAAAATGCCACGGTCGATAACCTGACGCGCATCGGAACTTGTTACCCCGAGGCTTCGGAGTTGATCGATGACCTCATCGCCTGATTTCAGGATTCGCTCGCGGTCATTTTGCCACGCCATCGCCAGCTGTTCGAGAACCTGCCGAAACCCCGGCCGCCCGTATCGCGCGTCTGGTGGGAAGTAAGTTCCACCATAGAACGGCTTCAGATCCGGTGTAAGCCAAACCGACATTGGCCATCCGCCACCACCGGTTGTGGCCTGAATGAAGGTCATATAAATGCGATCGACATCCGGGCGCTCTTCCCGGTCCACCTTGACGGGCACAAAGAAACGATTTAGTAACTCAGCAATGCCGTCATTCTCGAACGATTCACGCTCCATAACGTGACACCAGTGACAGGTGGAGTACCCGATAGAAAGAAAAATGGGTTTGTTTTCACTTCTGGCTTTGGCAAACGCATCCTGGCCCCAGGGACACCAGTCCACGGGATTGTGAGCGTGTTGCAAAAGATATGGGCTTTTCTCTAAGGCCAGGCGGTTGGTTTGAATCGGCATGACGTGCATCCGATTGTCCCAAAGCCTGATCTGCGGATGAGAAGTAGCAGCTAAAGTCCACGCCCAATTCCGGACCGCAAAGCTTTTGTAAAAATTTACTCGGGAATCCCCCGTAATGAGTTTGCAACCCGGAAGCTTTTGAGGTTACGATTAATGCGAGTTCAGATTGGCCCACCGGTCTGAAATCTCCGAACCTTTGGGGGCTTCGTGATCGAAACGTTGTTGTTACGAACGGTTGTGGTTGTTTTGCTCGGCAGTCTTGCATATTTTTTCAACCCTTTCGCGCTTTCAGCCCCGGTCGCTGGCATCTTCGGCGTAATTCTGGCGGGAATCGTTATCCTTCTGGAGAGGCGCCTGAAAAGGGCAAGTCTCACGCACCTGATTGGCGCGGCGACGGGAGCGATCACAGCTCTGATCTGCACACTATTGTTGTCAGTGGTGCTGGAACGCGCTGCCGGTGCTTATTCACTAACACACTTCATTGTTATTGCTTTCCTCGCACTCGGCACATATATAGGTTTAGCTGTTGGGGCTAAGAAGGGCGAGATGCTGAACCTCGGAGCCCTCGGTGGATTGATTGGGGGCGAGAAGTCAGGCAAGTCATCGTTCATGGTGCTCGACACCAGCGTCATTATTGACGGCCGTATCGCAGATGTCGCGGAAACGGGGTTTGTGGATGGAACTATGGCCATCCCTCAATTCGTGCTGCGGGAACTTCAGATGGTGGCCGACTCAGCGGACTCGCTGAAACGGAATCGTGGTCGTCGCGGGCTCGATATCTTACAACGTCTGCAAAAAAGCTCGCACGTTAAAGTGCAGATTTTAGAGGATGATTTTCCAAACGTTCGCGACGTGGATATGAAGCTGGTGGAAGTCGGGAAGCGATACGCTTGCCGGGTCCTCACTAACGATTTTAATTTGAATAAAGTAGCTCAGTTACACGGTGTACATGTCCTGAATATTAATGAGCTGGCCAACGCTCTGAGGCCGATTGTGCTGCCTGGCGAAATCATGCGTGTCTTTGTAATTAAAGAAGGCAAAGAATACAACCAGGGCGTAGCGTACCTCGACGATGGCACGATGGTGGTGGTCGACAACGCACGTCGTATGATCTCCAAAACGATCGATATTGCAGTGACAAGCGTTCTGCAGACAACGGCCGGCAAGATGATCTTCGGCAGGTTTGACGAGCGGATTCATGCGGTGTACGACAAGACAAGCAGTGTCTCGACCACCGACGCCGGCCACCACACTCGCGGACGGGAACATTCGGCGACTGCAGCCCCTCAGACAACTTAAAAGTCGCTCACGCAGTCCGGTGACATACTGGAGGTATGGGTTTTCATCTGGCTGTCGATTACCGTCCTCAGGGTGATCAGGGTGCCGCCATCGAGCAACTCGGTGCTGGCCTGCGTGACGGCGAGAAGCACCAGGTACTGCTTGGAGTAACAGGGTCCGGCAAGACATTCACAATGGCGAAAACCATTGAGGCGTCGGGCAGACCTGCGCTGGTACTGGCGCACAACAAGCTTCTGGCTGCCCAGCTCTATCAGGAATTCAAAACCTTTTTTCCGTCGAACGCGGTTGAATACTTCGTAAGCTATTACGATTATTACCAGCCTGAGGCGTATATTCCCTCCGGCGACGTTTATATTGAAAAAGAATCCACAGTAAACGACGAGCTGGACAAGCTGCGCCTTGCGGCGACAAGGTCGCTGTTCGAGCGCCGTGACTGTGTGATCGTCGCCAGCGTTAGCTGCATCTACGGTCTGGGATCGCCGGAAGCGTACTACGGCATGCTTCTGATGCTTACCAAAGGTCAGAAGATATCCCGTAAGGAACTAACTGCCCGCCTTGTCGAGATTCTATACGAGCGTAACGATCATGATTTCCGGCGCGGAACATTTCGCGTTCGCGGTGATGTTGTCGAGCTCTACCCCACCTACGACGATCACGCATTCCGGATCGAGTTCTGGGGCGACGAGATTGAAACTTTGTCTCAGATCGATCCTTTGCTCGGCCAGGTCAAGCAAACGTACCTGCGCCTTCCGATCTACCCAAAGACGCATTACGTGATGTCGGGCGACATGCGGCAGAAGGCGATGGTCAGCATCGAAGAAGAGCTGCGCTCCTGGCACGCGGAATTAGAGCATCAGGGAAAGCTAATCGAAGCGCAGCGGCTCTGGCAGCGAACTATGTTCGATCTGGAAATGATCAAACAGATCGGATTCTGTCACGGCATTGAAAATTATTCACGACATTTCTCGGGCCGCCTGCCTGGAGAAGCACCGCCGACGCTGCTGGATTATCTGCCGCATGACGCCGTGCTCTACCTCGACGAGAGTCATCAGACGATCCCGCAGCTGCAGGGCATGTACCACGGAGATCGTTCCCGCAAAGACATTCTGGTGCAATACGGGTTTCGCCTGCCAAGCGCTCGCGATAACCGGCCTCTCATGTTTGAAGAGTTCGAGAACCGCGTACATCAGATCATCTTCGTGTCCGCAACGCCCGGGCCGTACGAGTTGACAAAAACCGCAGGCGAGTACGTTGAGCAGGTCATTCGGCCCACTGGCCTGACAGATCCGGAGCTGGAGATCCGTCCTATTAAGGGTCAGGTAGATGATCTGCTGAATGAAATCCGGCTGCGCACGGAGTGTAACGAGCGAGTTCTGGTAACCACTCTTACGAAGCGTATGGCAGAAGATCTGGCGGAGTATTACGCTGAGGTTGGCGTGCGCTGCGCGTGGATGCACTCGGAAGTGAGTGCGCTGGATCGGGTCAGGATTATACGGGATCTTCGGCGAGGCGAGTACGACGCGCTTATCGGAGTCAATCTGTTGCGTGAGGGACTCGATATCCCGGAGGTCTCGCTGGTTGCGATTCTCGATGCGGATAAAGAAGGATTTCTGCGCTCCACAGGTTCCCTGATTCAGACGATTGGCCGGGCGGCCCGCAATTTGAATGGCCGTGCGATCCTGTACGCCGACGTCGTTACCGTGTCAATGAAACGCGCTATCGACGAAACTACGCGACGACGGGAAATTCAGGTCGCATGGAACGAAGCAAATGGAATTACGCCACAATCCATCGTAAAGCCAATTGATATGATGCTGGTTGCGATTACCGAATCCGATTACGTAACGATCCCTGTTGAGCCCGAATCACCTACTGTCGTCCTGACGCCCCAGGAGCGGGAGAAGTTGATTGGAGAGCTGGAAACGCAGATGCGCGAGTTCGCGAAGAAGTTTGAGTTCGAGAAGGCCGCGCAGGTTCGGGATCGCCTCAAAGCAGTAAAGTCAGGCTTACTCTATGGCGAAGCAGCAGCCAGCGGCTCTGGTGTTCGCAGGGCCAGTTAGCCGCGGATCTCTAATTCAACTACCGGGGCTTCAGGATTGTTTGGGCTGGGTCAAGTCCAGTTCTATTCCAACCGCCAGTCGGGCCGTGCATGCTCTAGGGTGCGGGAAAGCGGTTCGCGACTATCGTGACCTGAGTGAAGCGAGGATGTTCCTGATTAGCGTGCCCGAATCTTCCATCGGTGCCATCGTTCAATCGCTGGCATCGTCGGAGCTTTCGTGGCAAAGGCGCACGGTGATTTTGTTCGACTCCGAGCAGAACAGTTCTGCGCTGCTGCCTCTGCAGGATCGTGGTGCCTTCGCCGCATCGCTGAATTATCACAATAAACCGGAACAGTTTTTGGCTGAAGGCTCGCCGCAGGCATTGCGGCAGATACGCGGACTGACAGCGCCCAAGCCCCTGATTGTACTGCGTTCCAAGGATCGGTATCTCGCAGCAATCCGAGGGTTACGCGATGATTTTTATCCCGGCTTTGGGTTGTCGCTGAAAGAACTTCGAGCGTCCGGGCTGGACAAAGTTTCGGCAGAAAGGACGGCTGCGGTTACCCTTGCGGAGTCGGCCCGCGTCTTCCTGCGCGCGGGCCACCGCCTGCTAAAACCTAGACAGTAAACTTCGATTCCGGTGCCATCACCTGAGTTGCCGGCGTAGGGAGGTCGCGGGTGAGATCCAGCCGGTTCGCGCTGTGAAGCCGCGCTACCAGAGTCAGTGCCTGCGCAACTACCTGATCCATGTTGTAGTACTTGTAAGTGGCCAGCCGCCCGACAAAATGCACGTTTTGTGTAGCGTCGGCCAGTGCCTGGTATTGCTTGTACAACAGAGCGTTTTCCGGTCGCGGCACCGGGTAGTACGGGTCACCTTCGCTGCGTGGAAACTCCTTCACAATCGCGGTGAGAGGGTGCTGCTGACCAGTCAGGTATTTGAATTCCGTGATGCGGGTAAATGCATTCTCATTTGGGAAGTTAACGACTGGTGCTTTTTGGTAAACTTCCTGCTCGTGCGTTTCGTGAACGAACTCAAGAGACCGGTAGGGCAGCTTGCCATACCGGCATTCGAAGAACTCGTCTACTGGACCGCTATAAACCATCTCGCCAAAACTGATCTCTTTGATAATGTCGCGATAGTCCGTGTTGGTGACCACGGTGATGTTCCGATGATCGAGCATATTCTCGAACATCCGGGTATAACCGTAACGCGGCATGGACTGGAACGTATCGGTGAAGTACCGGTCATCGGTATTTGTCCGGACCGGGATTCGCGCAATGACGGAAGAATCCAGCTCAGATGGATCCAGACCCCACTGCTTTCGCGTGTAGCCTCGGAACATCTTTTCGTAAAGATCCCGACCAACCCGGTTCATCACTACGTCTTCTGAGGTTCGCACCGGTTCCCGTTTTTCAGCTCGTTCCTCAAAGAAACGATCGACGTCTTCATCGTTTTGAAGATTCAGATCGTAGAGCTGGTTCACCGTTGTGCGGTTGATTGGAATCGGAACAAGTTTGCCGGTTACGCTGGCCAGGACCCGGTGCTCATACTCCCGCCACTGGGTGAACTGCGAAAGGTATTCAAACACCTCTCCGGAATTCGTGTGGAAAATATGGGGTCCGTACTTATGAACAAGAATTCCTTGCTCATTGTAATGGTCGAAGGCGTTCCCGGCGACGTGGTTCCGGCGATCGCAGATCAGAACCCTTTTGTTGAATTTGCGGGCCAGACGGTCAGCAACTACACTTCCCGCAAAGCCCGCGCCAACCACTAAAAAGTCGTACATTTAAGTCCTTTATAAATCGAATTAGTCGCCAAGGACAGCTGATTCCATCGTACGAACGGGAATTCGAGCGGGCATAGCATTTAACTCACGGGCCACAATCCGGTTCTCGATCAATTCACGGATCCGTCGGAAGGTAATATCCCACGAGTTTTGCGCAAGGAAAGCGTCGCGCCGTTTGGCCCAGCTGGCGTCGTTCACGTCAACGGTCAGAGCGGCGTCGAGCTCAGCAGCAAATGCAGCCGGAGTGTCTGCGATGCGCACAAGGCGCTGCACGCCATAAGGACGTACCACGTCGGTGATGGATGTCGATACAACGGGTTTGCCAGACGCCAGATACTCAGGAGTCTTCGTTGGGCTGATGAAGCGAGTGGATTCGTTGTGAGCAAACGGCATCATCGCTGCGTCCCAGCCTCCGATGTATGAAGGAAGGTCCTTGTAAGACTTCCCGCCAAGGTAGTGAATGTTCGATCGTTGCGGCAGTGAGGCTAAGTCAATTTTCACGACCGGCCCAATCATGACGAAGTGCAGGTCAGGCCGAAGCTCTGCCACCTTGCCAAGCAGATCGACGTCCATGCGCTCATCGATCACACCAGCGAAACCGACACGGGGGTGAGGAATGGCGGCCTGGTCTTCAGGCTCCCCTGATGCGGTTCTTGCCTGGGCAAAGTGCGCATAGTCGATGCTGCTGGGGAAAGCGTGAAGATCGCTGTGGCGACCGACCTTGGCCTCGTACAGGCTCTGCCCCCCGGTGAAGACCAGATTCGCTCGCCTGAGCAATTCCGCTTCCCGGTCCTTCATTTCCTGCGGAGCACCTTTGAACGCTGACAGTTCGTCCATGCAATCGAAAACAGTGATTTCCGGCTTCAGGTGCGTCGAGAAAGACAGAGCCATCGGAGTGTAGTACCACAACACGTATTTCCGGATATCCTGCTCCAGCAGTAAGTTGTTCAGCAGGAGCCTTTGAATGGTCTCGCAGGTGGCTGCGCTAAGTCCCTTTGGCATCTGGGGAACGACGATGTGCACACCTGTTTCCGGGCAGATTGAGTGGTTAATTCCAGGCACACCATCGGTCGGAACTGGCTCTTCGACAAAGAATACCCGGTGAGACCGCGCAAATCGACTGAGGAGATGTTGCGGTCGCTGGAAAACAAAACTCCAGCGAAGGTGAGACAGACACACAACATCCTGGGGGAGTGCGGATAATGCAGTTTTTTCAATCATTGATGTTTTCCTCAGTTCGATTTAGAAAGCGCGATCAAGCATAAACTTCTTCCGTCTTCCAGCCGCGCCCGGAAGACTCCGTCAGTCCGTTGAATCTGGCTTGCTGCAATTTGAGCTCAACGGCCAGCGGACTATAGATTTCGCGGTGGCCCTCTGCGTTACAGTAGTCCCACAAACCGTTGTGACAATGGCGGTCATCAGCCCAGCCTGGATGATTCACGATTGGGTACAGGCACACACCGTGAACAGGCAGTCCGTGGTGGAGCGCAGTTTCGACCTCGTCGCAGACGTACGCCAACCACTCGGGGCGCCTCGCGTCCTCGATACCCGTCTCCGCAATTAGCAGAGGGCGGCCATAGCGCGCGGCTACGCCTGCCAGCATTTGGTGAAGGGGCCGATACTTCGGATCGGACCGCTCAATAAATTTTCCTCCATAGCGCCATTGATTGTGAACGTAATAATTGCAGCCAATAACGTCGAGATATCTTAGATTTCCTCCAAGTTCCGGACATAAATAGCCGGCTAGCATATCGGTGCACTGGAATTGGGCTTCGCAGTACCCTTCTGCTTCCCGACGGCTCTCGTCACTTGCGGCTTCATCGCTGACGATGTTCACCAGCGGGTCAACTTGTAAGAAGCGCGCCTGGGGGATCTCATCCCGCACGGCTTCGATGCCCGCGATCGTGGCCCGGATCAGCTGCTTTTTGAACTCATCCCCGCGACCGTAACAAAATGGCGGAAAGAATCCCACCTCGGCACCGGCCCAGCACAAAAAAGAGGGCTCGTTGACCACCGTGAACCAGGGCTCGACATCGGTTTCGGAAGCAATAAAACGCGCTGCTGCGCCGCAAAATCGTCCAAAGGCATCTACAAAGCGCGAATCAAAGACGTCGATGTGCTCAGGCCAACCATAATGGAGGAGGTCCCAGATGACCTGCATTCCCGTTTTTTGCGCAGCTTTCACCAGCGGCAGCGCGCAGGAAAAGTCGAAATGCCCAGCTCTAGCCTCGATCAGATGCCATCGGAGACCGTCGCGACAGGAAAAAATCCCTGTTTCCACAAGGCGGCGGTAATCTTGCTCAGCAAACCGGTCATGAGCGGTGGCAGCGATTAAATCCAATCGCTTGCCGTTTTCTCGAGCGTGCGTCGAGCACTCAAAACCACCCAGGAAGAAACTTTGAAAAAGAAATTCCCTCAACAAGCAAAAAGCTCCAGCCTATGATTGAAAATCAAATGGACCGGGCTACATTGCCCTGAACCTTTGTCCGCTCTATGAGACTCTGAAGCTTTCTAAATGTTTCGCCAGCTATTTACCTTTAAGTGTAACAACTCCTCCCGGTGAGCGTCTCTGAGCAAGATTTTACTTCGTCAGAACTACACTCATGAGGATCATCCAAACTACCGGAGTGCCCGCCAGGCTTGACTGGCGTTCCCGCTGGCGGCGCATCACCAGCGTACGGCCACCGGAAATCAAAGATTTCATGCTGGAAGTTCTGAACTCGTGGAATGACCACCATGTACCAAGGCTGGGTGCTTCGGTAGCGTTCTACACCTTGCTCTCGCTGGCACCATTGCTGCTGATTGTTGTCGCCATTGCGGGTGCTGTGTTTGGCAGGGACGCCGCCGAAGGACAACTGGTGTGGCAAATTCAGGATCTGATCGGTACTGCAGGGGCGGAGACTGTTCAAAATCTTCTCCGCACGACACAGCAGCCTGGAGCAGGCCTGATACCCTCGGTGATTGGTACCGCAGCCCTCGCGATTGGCGCAAGCTCGGCAGTATCGGAGTTGCGGGATGCGCTGAATGTTATCTGGTGTGTCCCTAAGCGCGAGAACTCTGGATTGCAAAGCATTCTGGAAATGCTGCGTGAAAAAGGCCTGGCATTCGCGACCGTACTTGGAATTGGTTTTCTACTGCTGATTTCTCTGGCTGTGAATACAACCCTGGCGGCTGTCACCGACCGTTACCGGGGCTGGTTTCCGACTCTGCATTCCGGGATACTGCAGTGGGTAGACTTTATCGTCGCTTTTCTGGTAATTGCACTCCTTTTTGCCGTTATTTATAAATGGCTTCCCGATTTGCGGCTGGAGTGGGGCGATGTAATTCCAGGCGCGATGATTACCGCCCTTCTGTTCAGCCTGGGTCGCTGGCTGATCGGACTGTATCTGGGTCGCGCCAGCTACGGCTCAGCCTACGGAGCCGCAGGTTCTCTCGTGGTTGTGCTTGTGTGGGTGTATTACTCGGCGCAAATCTTTTTCTTCGGCGCCGAGTTCACACGTGCATGGGCACAGAACTATGGCTCAAAGCCATGCGACAACCTGGGAAAGCATGTCCAGCTACCGGGTGCGGCAGATGGATTGGAACCCGACGATACGACCTCGTCCAATTCGCGGGTTCATCTTAGTTAGTTAGGCTTGGCTAAGCCCAGGGAGTCGTTACAGGCGGGGCGGTGTGGTAACGACCAAAGCCCTTGCCGAAGTTCGTCCCGAACCGCGATAGGAGTGCGGTTCCGCGGAATCGAAGTACACGCTGTCGCCCATCATCAGCGAGTGATCTTCATTCTGATAGTGGATGATCAGTGTGCCTTCCAGTACGTGGATAAACTCAGCACCCTCGTGGTAGTGTTCCGTTACTTCTTCAGCAGTGCGCCGGGGAAACTCCGCCATATAAGCCTGCAAGCTCTTTTCCTGCGTAGAAAAAGCGAGGCACTCGAAGAAATAGTCCGGCTTCGGAGCGCTCGGGCGATCAGGAAACCGGATCCTGTCCTCAGCCCGAACGACCATGAAGGGCCGGCGCCGTTTACGGTCGGCAAAAAAATGATCCAGACTGACATCAAAGACCATGGCTATCCGTGCCAGTGTCGCCAGTGTAGGAACCAGTTTTCCATTCTCGAGTTGCGACAGCATGGACGCCGAAAGGCCGGTATGCTTACCCAGATCTACCAGGGCGATCTTCTTTCGCATCCGGAGTTGCCGGATTTTTGGGCCAAGTTCGTAGGAAGACAAAACCTTTCGGATCGTTGTCTCGCCGCTTTTGGTGTCACCTAACACTGCTTCATTGTCGCTTAAACGGCCAACAGCGGTTTTATCCTCACTGAAATGACTTTCAGTAATCTCTGGAGCAATGTTCACCAGACTGCTATCGTCGTCCATAGAGGTTCGACCATTGGACTTCCAGAATAGAGACAGCGATGCAAAACCAGAAGCAGATGGATCCGAAGATGCAATCCGATGAGGCTCTGGTCACCCTTGCGCAAAGCGGTGATAACCAGGCGTTTGCGGCGTTGTTGGAACGCCATTATGGTTCCTGCGAGAAGCTCGCATACTCGATCCTGCGAGACAGGCAGGATGCAGAAGATGAAGTGCAAAACGCCTCGTGGAAGGCTTTTGAACATATTGGCCAGTTCCAGAGAGATGCCAAATTTTCAACCTGGCTAACACGAATTGTAGTGAATCAATGCTTAATGCGGCTTCGCCAGACCAGGCGTTCCCGCTTGCTTTACATTGAAGATACGGTTACCGAAGACTCGCGACCCTTCGATCTGCCCTCGCCTACAGAATCGCCTGAGCAATCGATGGCCAAGTCGGAAGTGGCTGCGGTTCTGAAGCACGAAATAACACGCATTCCCCCGCTACTGCGGAATGTCTTTCTGCTGCGGGATGTGCAACAGATGCCGATGCAGGATGTTGCGGACAAACTCGGAATCTCCGTAGCAGCGGCAAAGTCCCGATTGCTGCGGGCACGCATGGAACTGCGTATCCGGCTGGAAAAGCACCAGGGACGCCTTGGCCCTGCTACCCTGCTGGCCTGACGCGAAACCGGGGCAAATGGCGGGAATCCCCGCTGGCCTCTGAGGTAACGCACGAACTTCCAAAGCGCTCCACGCAGAGCGCTTCCACCGCTGCTGTCAGTACACTGCCCGCGTCCGCCGTCGTTCCCCTGTCGTTCAGAAAGACCTCAAAATTATCGTGCTGGAACCGAAGGGCAGGCAACTCCTGCTCCAGGAGTTTTGCAGCGTTCGCGGCTTGGTCGTACGCAAATATCAGCTTGTCGATGGCGCTCCCGGATCTGGATGTTCTCTGGTTGTATAGAAAGCCCGGCTGCCCCTCGCGATTATCCACACTGAAGATGGCATCGTGGGCCACCAGCAGCACTCCGGGACCATCCGGCACATGCGCGTAGTCCGCAACGTCGATCAGGGTCCCTTCCAGAACATTCTCCCGAATCCACCTGTGAAAAATGGGTATGAGATCAGGCCACGGAACGCGAGTTCCCGGGACCGCAAACAGCTTGACGTTGATATGGTCCATGCTTCAGACCTTAACTGCGACTACACGGGATTCCACTAACAATTTCGCATAACAGGAGTGACAAGCTTCCAGAAACAGCTGGGCTTCCTCGACTAACTGGTGCGCAAACTCGCTGTCGTAAGTTGCACTAACCTTCTCATGAGCGCTGAAGTAATATTGCGCAAACTTACCGCCCGCAAAGGGATCGAAGAAGATCTGCGTATCGTAAAACAGCTCCCGGAACTTCGATTCGATCGCGTCCCGCTGTTCCGGGAAACCTGGCACACGATAGCGGACCAGCGCCAGAGCTCCGTGCATCATGGAATCGTACGCCAGCGCCGCACCTTCGCCTACCGCGCCAGACTCCAGCTTTAGCTGGGCTTCAAACACTTCCCGCTCACAACCTGTCAGCGCAAACTCAGTAGGAGTGACAATTTCTCCGGCGCACTCGCCCTGGCCAAGATCACCCACGCTGTACTCCCGCGCATCGCCCCAATCCTGATAGAACGACCCATCCACTTCGTGAGGCGGGACGACAGTCAAATCGTCCAGCATCTTCTTGCATTCGGCTTTTCCAATTCTCTTGATGAAGGATTGAAATGTCTCGTCTCCCGATCTTTCCGAGACGAAGCGGAGCGTCATGCGGTCCACCACTTCAGGAATTCGCTTAGATGGAATTGCTCCAATCGCGAGACCGTAGGATCCGGCATTCTCTGTCCACTGGCCACCGAGGACTACCTGAAAATGCGGCACCGCGTATCCGTTTTTTACACGGCTCATACCGTAGAAACCAAGGTCCGCGACATGATGTTGTCCGCAGGAATTGAAGCAGCCGCTGACCTTGATCCGAAGACCTCTGATGGCCTCGTCCAGTTCGTACCAGCGCTCGGTAAGGCGCATGCGTAGTTCGCCAGCAAGACCGCGGGAAGAAGAGATACCAAGCTTGCACGTGTCCGTTCCAGGGCACGAGACAACGTCGGTGATCGTACCCGCGCCAGGCAAGGCAAGTTTCGCCTTTTTCAGATCCGCATACAGCGCGGGCAGATCAGATTCACTAACCCAGCGGATGACCATGTTTTGTTCCACTGTGGTTCGAACGGTTTCCCGGGTATATCTTCGGGCGATGTCCGCAAGCGATCGTAATTGATCGGCCGTGATGTCGCCAAGAGGCAGGGCCACGGTTATGGTGGCGTATCCGGACTGGCGCTGACCATATACGTTGGTGTCGTACCACCTCTGGAAATCAGGGTCTGCGGCAGCGCTTTGAATCTGCAGAAACTCCGGCGCTCTCAGCGGCAGTTCTTCCGCTGTTCGCGCTTCTTCAATCCAGTCGGTCCAGCGTGGATCGAACGTCAGTGCGGCTCGCTCTTCCAGGACGACACGTCGGAACTCCTCGATCCCCAACTTACTAACCACGAACTTCAGGCGGGCCGTGTTGCGGTTCTTCTTTTCCCCAAGCCGGGCGAAGACGCGACTAATTGCCTGCGCCAGCGGGAGCAATTCGTCTTCGGTAACGAAATCAGAGAAGAGCTTGGCCTGCTGGGGAACGGTACCTAACCCGCCGCCAACATAGAGTTCAAAGCCACGCTGTCCATCACGCGTCATCGCAACCAGTCCGAGATCGTGAAGGCGGACCAGTCCGCAAGCTTCTTCGCGACAACCTGAGAAAGCAACTTTGAATTTTCTGCCAAAGTCCTGACAGTCGGGGTGCCCCAGTAAGAAGTAAGTCAGCGCTTTTGCGTAGGGTGTGACATCGAAGGCCTGCGTCCGGCAGACGCCGGCGATCGGACATGCTGTTACGTTTCGTACCGTGTTGCCGCAAGCTTCCCGTGTCGTGATTCCCACCGCAGCAAGGCGGCGCATCATCGCAGGCGTGTCTTCGATATGAACGAAGTGGAGTTGAAAATCCTGTCGGGTGGTTACGTGTGCGATGCCGTCTGAATACTCTTCCGCACATTCGGCCATTACTTCCAGCTGGGCCGCATCGATACCGCCGTAAGGGATCTTGATACGCTGCATTCCAGGCGCATCCCAGAGCGTTCCCGGGCCTTTTGTATTTAGGTCGGGATACTCGAGCTTGCGGCTTTGCACACCGTCATAGCGTTGTCCATTGTCATAACGCTGCCCATACGCGCCCCGGCGCAGGCGTGTTTCGGCAAAGACTTTATCTTCAATTTTTCCTTGCTTTTTTAGGGCAATCTCATTCTCGAAGATGTCAAGTTCCCGCGCAAATGCTGGGGAGATCGAATCGGCAAGACGGACTTTCCATACGGAATTACTGGCTTTCAACGGCGTTGTCCCTTATCTCTCTCGAGAATATCATCCTTACTTTCCAGCCCGGTCGGACAAACTGGCAGTTCGCGCCCGGCGTAGTAGTTCATGCCGTATCGAAGATCTCTTGAAGCAGCCTCTTCAACGCAAAGCGACGAAGTCCCAACAGCTGCGCTATGCATGCGATACCGCGCGGACACAATGCGATCGAGGGCAGGGAATGTGACGGCAATCAGGCCAAGGTAGGCAATGGCGGTGATTGCGGACCCTGCGCTGAACGCGGCACTGAAATTCTTTCTCTCGACGTAAAAAACGAGCCCTGCCAGGAGCGCAAAAATAACCGAAGCTGGCCAGTAGATCTGCGTGGCAGTAGCCTGACGCAAACCGTCAGCCACAGCGTCGGGCAAGATTGCTGCAGCGATCGGTAACGCGGTCAGGGTGAGTGCACAAATCGCGACGATTCGGACCGGAGCCGCAGCCAGTTGTATCCCGATCAGCGCCGCCAGAGCAGGAAGCAAAGGCAGCAGATATCCAGGGAGTTTATTCGTAGAAAAAGAAAAGAATAACAGACCAAAACAGAACCAGCTCAAGAGAAAGAAGCGACGCTCTTCCTGCCAGTCCAGACCTCTCAGGGCAGCAAGAGCGGGAGTCCACGGAAACAGCAGACCCGCCAGCACCGGCAGGTAAAACCAGACCGGTTGCACGTGCTTCAGTTCATTCGAAACAAAGCGCCCAAAGTGGTGCTGCACGAAAAGAATGTCTATGAAACTCCAGCCATTCCGGGAGTAGCAGACCACGTACCACGGCGCTGCTATGGCTGCCGCTGCGGCACAGTACACCAGTAAGTCCGTCCACCGTTTTCGACCCACCCAGAAGAGTGGCAACGCAAGAACCAGGGGCACCAGACCCTTGGCAAGAACCGCGAAGCCAAGCAGAATTCCACCGATAACCAGACCACGCCGCCCACCTGACCGCAGCCATGGCAGGGCAAGTATCATCGATGCCGAGAAGGTCGTTGCCAACGGGATTTCGGTGACGGCAATGTGGCTGTACGCCAGCCATCCTGCCGATGTCGATAGAATCACCGACGAAAACCAGGCTGCTTTTTCGCCAAATTCCCGGCGCATTCGGGAAAAGTAGAACAGAATAAACCAGACGCTGAGAAGCGCTACAGGAAGCCGGGGTCCAAGGTCAGGCCCCAGCCCGGCGCGAAAGCCTAGGCCAGACATCCAGTAGAGCAGCGCGGGTTTTTCAAACCAGGGCTCGCCCCACAGTCTGGGAGTGATCCAGTCACCCGAATCCACCATTTCCCGAGCCACAGCCGCGTATCTCGGTTCGTCGGGTCCCAGCATTCCTGTTGTCGTTAAGCCAAAGAAATACAGACCAAAAAGCAGGGGAAGCGCCACCAGAACTTTAAGGGGAACGCGCAAACTTCAAGTATAATGGCCACGATGCGATCGCCCTCGCTCATTCGTGTCTGTGTGCTGCTGATTGGGGGTGCCTCAGCTATAGCGGCGGCGACACCATGCGAATGTGAAGCTGCTGCCCCCGAGACGATGACCTCCCGTCAATGCAGTCTTTGTCGGGAGGCGGAGAAGCAGTCGCCAGACACTGCTGTTTTCTTTTTGAAAGATATCAATCCGCGCAAGCCGAACCGGTGGCTCGCATTACCAAAACGCCACGGCTCCGGCATGCATCACCTGCATGATTTGACCCGCGCCGAGCGGACGGCATTATGGACAAGCGCGATCGCGAAAGCCACGGAGATGTGGGGCGAAGAGTGGGGTCTGGCCTACAACGGCGAGCAGGTCCGCACGCAGTGTCATGCGCACATTCACATCGGCAAGCTACTAAGCGGAATCGAGACGGAACACTTCATTGTGGTCAAAAAACCGGGAGACATTCCAGCGCCTCCAGGAGAAGGTCTATGGGTTCACCCGATTGGCAAAGGTCGCCTGCATGTTCATCTTGGAGAGCAGACAACCGAGACCGCACTGTTGCGTTAGCCCGGTGCCCGTTGGTTCGTGAGAAAATCTGATAGCACCATGAGTCTCCTCGAAATTACGAAACTGCCGACCGCGCAGAACTCGGCGATCCATCTCCATCCTGCGGACAACATCGCTGTGGCGCGAGTTCCTCTCTCACCCGGACAGAGGCTGGAGATCAATGGACGCTCCATCGAGGTTCTGGCACCGGTGCCCGCGGGACACAAGGTGGCGGTAACCAGGGTTGCGGCAGGCGAGAGCATCATCCGCTATGGACAAATGATGGGCCTGGCGAAGACGGTGATACAGCCCGGCGACCACGTCCACGTGCATAACGTTGCTTACGAGGAACTCCATCTCAATTACGAATTTCCTTCGGGTGAAGCGGTACTTCACAGGTCTGCCAGCGCTCCCAGTTTCCTTGGTTACCAACGTGAAGATGGCCGGGTAGGCACGCGCAATTACATTGCTGTGGTAGCTGCGAGTAACTGCGCCGCCCACACGGTGGAGTGGATCGCCGAAACATACGACCCCCAGTCTCTTCCGGAGAACGTCCATGGCGTCGTCGCATTTCCACATGGCGAGGGTTGCGGTCACACTATCGGCCCCGACACAGAACAATTGCGGCGCACTCTCGCCGGAGTCCTCGACCATCCGAACGTTTCTGCGGCGCTCATCGTTGGCCTGGGTTGCGAGGTGAATCAGATCTCGCACTACCTCGGCGACAATGCTCCAAAGACCTCTCGTCTTGTCGGGATGACGCTGCAGGATAGCGGTGGCACCCGGGGCACTGTCGAAGCTGCCCGACGCGAGATCGACCGGTTTAT
Source organism: Bryobacteraceae bacterium (assembly GCA_014379815.1). The sequence goes on from JACMLA010000272.1 coordinate 18,971, forward strand.
CGAAAAGGCTCGCGAAGAAAGACGTGTGGAGGTTTCTGCTTCTCACATCCGCCTTGGGCTGAACTGCGGCGGCTCCGATTCGTTCTCGGGAATCACCGCAAACCCGGCACTCGGCGTTACTTCAGACATGCTCGCTGAGATCGGAGCCTCCGCAGTACTCGCGGAGACAACGGAGACATTCGGCGCAGAACACCTTCTGGTCAAGAGGGCCCGGAACCGCCAGGTCGCCGAGAAGTATCTTAGCTTTGTCACAGGTTACAAGACCTATCTCAACCGCTTCGGTGGAAGCTTTGACGATAACCCGTCCCCAGGTAACAAAGAAGGTGGACTTACTAACATCCTCGAGAAGTCTCTGGGAGCTGTGGCAAAGGCCGGAACCTCTCC
>JACMLA010000273.1 GCA_014379815.1 Bryobacteraceae bacterium
CGGGAGGCATTGCTGCGGCAGTTCCGGGACTACACGGGGTGACGCACGGGAGATCGGCCTGACGACCTGACGAACGATGGAGTTTGTTTTGTGGATGTCGGCAAACCGTGGAAGGACAACGCGATCTTCTGTTGGGATCAACGGACGGGCAAGTTGACACGGAGAGGTTTTGTTGAAAAGCCACCGAACTCGTTTGCGCCCCCCTGGATTTTCAGTGGCGCGGGATGGAAAACGGTTTTTGTGGACGCGGTCCGATCCGGGAGCATCGGACTTGGTGTTGGTCGAGAATTACCGTTGAGGCTCGTGCGAAACGGATTTATAAAGACCGCGGCCGCCCCATGGACGTGACAGGATACACTTCGATCAAACAAACCGAAAACCAGCGGAAGGCGTAACAACTTGCAAAAGAAAACACGTGAAAAGAAAGCATTGAGACCGACGGGCCAATATGCGACAATCGGCCACAAGTCATGAAGGCGTCACGGCCACACATCGCAACATCGCGCGCTTGTGTAACGGTTTTGCTGACTCTGCTCTTCGGACTTTCACCAATACTTGCATCGGTGGCTCAATTAGGCGGCGCTCGGTCTGGGATGTCCTGCTGCAGAACAAAGAAGGCATGCTGCTGCAAGCGATCTGCGTCTGGCGAAGTTGCTTTTAGAGCCAGCCCGAAGTGTGACAACTCTTGCGGTAAGGCTACCGCAAGTCCGGTCACCACCCCTATCAGCATTGCTGTCGCTTATCTCAAACACACTTCGCTTTTTATAGCTAACTCGGCTTTATATCAGTCTGTTTTCCCATCCGATCAAACGGAACTCGCTCGCCTTCAACGCCCCCCGCCAACATCTTTCTAGCCCTTACAGCCGAGAACTTGTACTTGGGCGAGGAGGCCTGTATGGAATCAACAGGGCTGTTCTTCGTACGTTCAGGCATTCAGAGTATCTTTCGTTTTCTCGGAATCGCTCTATGCCTAGCTATGGTGGCGCAGCCATTCGGCAGCGACCGTGTGCGCGCGTTATCCGACCGCGTCTTAGCGCCATGCTGTTGGCGCGAAGCGGTTAGCGTTCACCAGTCACCGGCCGCTGAAGATATTCGTCAACGGATTGCTAACGAGGTTGACTCCGGGGGATCGGATGAAGCTATTGTTAAATCTCTTATCGGTGACTACGGGAAGAGGATACTTCGCGAACCGGAAGGTCCGCAGCGGCAGTGGCTTTATTGGATTCCTGTCGTGCTCGTCAGCTGCGGGGCAATTCTAGTGACACTATTCGTGCGGCGTTCCGTCACGGCTCCCTCAGCGACATCTACGGTGACAGGAACACTGCCAGAGATTGATTTGCCGGAGGAGGATTGAATGTACACACGACGGGACTTGCTCATTTCTTGCGGCGTTCTTCTCAGCACGGAAGACACTCAGGCCGCGCAGGTTGCGGCTTCAAAAGAATACAGCTTGCCGGCTTTACCGTATGCTGCAGATGCTCTCGAACCCTATATCGACGCCCAAACACGGTGGCCATCCATCATGACAAGCACCATGCCACCTACGTCGACAATCTCAACAAAGCACTTTCCGGCCATGGGACGCTTCAAGGCAAACCGATTGAAGACTTGCTGAAAGATTTGGGTAACGTACCGGAAGCAATCCGTTCAACAGTTCGGAACAGCGGCGGCGGTCATTACAACCACTCTCTTTTCTGGAAGATGCTTGCGGCTAAGTCTGGCGCGCCCTCCAAGGAACTCCGCAGCGGCCTTGAAAAGAGCTTCGGCAGTGTGAGCAGTTTCGATGAGAGATTTAGCAGATCAGCTCTAGGTGTGTTCGGCAGCGGATGGACCTGGCTCGTGATGGACGCCAGGCGCGGGCTGGCGATTGAAACAACGCCCAACCAGGATAGCCCCATTTCTTCGGGGGAGGTTCCGTTACTCGGCATTGACGTTTGGGAACACGCTTATTACCTCAAGTATCAGAATCGCCGGCCGAAATACGTATCCGCATTCTTGAAAGTCGTGAATTGGAACTATGTCAGCGAGCTGTATCAACAGGGCCGCGCGAACGCGGTCTAGCCATCCGAGAAGGAGACCGTTCATGCGCACGGTGCCATTTTGTACTTTCGGAAGAGTGTGCGGCGCGGGAAGGCGAAAATGCCGTGCAGGGCATATGACATCTACATTGCCGCGAAGCACGCCTCAGCATCTCCGGGTTCTGATCACAATTGTCACTTCCGCGGTCATGCTCATCTGCTGTAAAAGCGAAGACGCAAGAAGTCACCAGACCGTGCCGCCAAAGCAGTATCAACTGACGGGGACCATCGTGCGCCTGGAGGAGAGAGCGTCACGCTTCGCTGTGATCAAACATGGCGATATTAAAGGCTGGATGGAGGCCATGACGATGGAGTTCCCCGTTGAATCAGCCGCAGAATTTGAACGCTTGAAGGTTGGAGATGAAATCACCGCAACGGTCTATGTGCGTGATCTTGATTACTGGATTGGGAACATTCAGCAGACAAAGCCGCAGCCGTGATTAACAGGAATGCCGCCGCACCGCATGTTCGGATGCGACCGCAGGACAGGTCACGGCCACCGCTTGATCTATGACGCAACTGCTAGTCCCAATCAGCTCCGGCGCGGCATCTGCAATGACCGATCGGGGCGGGCAGACAACTCCTTTACCGTCTGCTCCTCCCGACGCAGCATTGCCTCGAAAACAAATGCGCCGCCCGGGATAACTCCAGCCACGAGTGCCCATGCAACCCGAGAGATGGACCATCGAAGCGGTCGGCGCGCCAGCATAACGCCTGTTACATAGAGGACGAAAAGCGCTCCGTGGATTGGCCCCATGATGCGCACCAGTTCTGGATGTCCTCCGAGATGCTTCAGCGGGACGGCAATTCCAAGGAGAACAAGAAATGACGTGCCTTCGGCGAGCGCAAAGAGCCTCAGCCTCGCGCTTTCAGATCGTTCTGCTGGTTGACGGATATCCGCGGTGTTTTCGGCCCCCTGAAGTCTTTGCGACCACCGGGGAAGGTAAAAGGCAAAAAGGGGCGCAGCGCAAATGATGGGGATGAGCATTTTCCAATCGAGCGGCCAGTCCACATTCGTGAGGCGGGCAAACTGGGTGTTGAGGAAAGAAGAAACCGCGCAGACTACCGCGAGAGAACAGGCCAGCAGATGATCGAGAAAGCGCTGCCGGAAGGTGCGGTCTGCTGCGGTCAGCGCCCTGAGATCCCGACCGGCAACGACAAGCCCGATTGCGCCAAAGACTGCCGCTGCGCGCGCTTCCGGATGGTTTCCTGTCATATGGGCAAGGCCGACTCCGGTCATGACGAAAAAGGCCAAAGTGCTGAACAGAGCCATTGTCCAATCAAGAACAGGGCGGGGTCTCTTTTCGCGGCGCAAGGTCCGGAGGCCGACCAGCGTGAGATAGCCAGTTAGCAGGCCGATGCCTGCCTGAAAGAGGTCAGCGCGCCAGAATGCCAAAGGAAACGCGGTTAGCGATGCGATGCCCATAGCCCATGTAAAGACGATGCCCCATCTTCGATGGGCGACACCGCCTTTGCGCGTTAGGAGAGGAACGAGGCCGCCGTACATGCCGACAAAACCAGACGCGATATGAACCAGAAGAATCGGGTGCCGGACCAGAGGGACACCTGCAACAATACTGTCGATCATAGTGGGGCTCCATGTGCTGTTTTCGTTGGTGGCCGTCCGGCTTTCGTTGAAGATTATGCGACTGGAACAGGGTGGTGCTGCTGGGTTTTAGTCAGACCGCTCTTTCTAGAAGCGACTTGAAGGCTTTGTTAGCCCGGCTATCTGCTTTGGGGTCACGTATGAAGCGCAGAGACGCATGGTGGCTTAAATAGATTCCGCAGAGTTCCCAAACGAACTGCTCCACATCCAGGTCTTTTCGCAGATGCCCGAGCTCCATTGCGCGTCTGGTGACCTGCCCCAGCAGGCCCCGCCACTCGCTCTCCATCGAGATCAAGCGCTCTCGAACCGGCGTTTCCACATCGTCGACCTCGAACATGCCCGCAGCGACGGGACACCCGCCAGCAAGACCGGCCTTCGCCGACCACCCGAGCCAGTTTTTCACTAGAGCCTTCAGGCGGGGAAGGCCTTCAGGGACAAGCATCGCTGGTGCGACGACATGCTCACTGCCGACGAGCGCAGCCCTGTCGAGAAGACTCAGTTGCACTTCCTCTTTTGATCCAAAGTGGGCAAACAGGCCACTCTTTGACATGCCCACCTGCTCTGCGAGTGTCCCTAACGTGATGCCAGACAATCCAGACGTGCTGACGATGTCGAGCCCGTGCTGAAGAATTCTGTCGCGGGTCGTTGTGCGAGCGGCTTTCATGAGTTCACTATAACACGACCGATCGTGCTATAAAAGAGGCATGTCGAATCCTGTTCTCAGTATCGCCCCCGATGTCCCGCCGCTTCAAATCGGCATGCTGATCTATCCTCTGATGACTTTTATTGATATGGCCGGTCCTCAATCCGTGCTGGGCATGCATGGCGTGACGCATCTTCTTTGGAAGACCTTGGACCCGGTTCCGACTGATTCTGCCGTTTCGGTTCTTCCTACCGCAACTTTTGCTGAATGCCCGGCCAATCTTGATGTCCTGTTCGTACCCGGCGGCATGGGCACGAATGCCATGCTGCAGGATGTGGAGGTCCTCGCCTTTCTCTCTGAGCAAGGCAAGACGGCCCGCTACATTGCTTCGGTTTGCTCTGCTTCACTGATCCTGGACGCCGCAGGACTTCTGGACGGCTATAAGGCAGCAATTCACTCGGCTTCCCACGAGACGCTTGACGAACCAGGCGTAGAAGCTGTGCACAGCTGCGTGGTTGGTCTAGCAGAGGCCGCATGAGCGACCTCGCAAGAGTGAAAGGCAACGATCCAACGAAGGAGCAATCATGAAAGTTTTTCTCACAGGCGCAACGGGGTTTATTGGCTCTGCAATTGTTTCCGAACTCATCAATGCGGGCCACAAGGTTCTTGGACTTACGCGGTCGGACGCAGGCGCGAAGTCTCTTATCGCCGCTGGGGCTGAGGCACACCGAGGAAGTATCGGAGACCTGGACAGCCTTCGCAGCGGTGCCGGCAAGTCGGATGCTGTGATTCACTGTGCTTTCGACAACGACTTTTCAAACATTGCGTCCAGCAGCGAACAGGAGCGCCGGGCGCTCGACGCTCTGGGTGACGAACTTTTGGGTTCGGATCGCCCCCTACTGATCACCTCCGTAGCCGCAATGGGTATCGCTCTGCCGGGCCAACTGGCCACGGAGGACCACTTCGACCCCAGTCAACCGTTCCACGTGAGAGGCACAGAAAAGGCAGGGGCTGCCGTTGCGGATCGCGGGGTCAATGTGTCGGTGGTCCGCCTTCCTCAAGTTCACAATACGCTCAAGCAGGGTCTGGCGACTTTCCTCATTCAGGTGGCTCGGCAGAAGAAGGTTTCGGCATACATCGGTGATGGGGTGAATCGGTGGGCGGCTGCGCATCTCCTCGATGTCGCGCATCTCTACCGGCTTGTGTTGGAAAAGCATGAGGCGGGAAGCAGGTATCATGCCGTCGGAGAAGAAGGCATACCGCTGCACCAGATCGCGGACTTGATCGGCAAAGGCCTTCAGGTTCCTGTCATCAGCCTCTCCCGAGAAGAAGCTCAGTCCCATTTCGGACCGACCGCAATGCTCGTTGAGGCAGATATGGCGGCTTCAAGTCGACAGACCCAGCACCGGCTCGGGTGGCACCCTACCGGCCCGGGACTTCTTCAGGACTTGGAGCAAACGCAGTATTCGTAATCTGCCACATCGTCAGCTGATGGCGGCGGTCCTGTAAACTCCTTCAGCGTCCGCGTCAACCTCGTCCATTCAATGCTGCATCCTGTCAGGGATTCGCCCTGCGATAAAAGCGAACGCCTATCCTTCTTTCGTCATGAAGGCCGCGGGTGCCACGCGGGCGCAGATCGAACGACGTCGCCCGAATGGAACAGGTCGCCAAGTGCGACTTGGCGCTAGAGCGGACATCGATGCATGTCGTGAGCGCTGAACTGGTTCGCCGTAGGCGGCGAGGCCCGCATCGCTGGCTAAAGGAGCGGACTCACAACCGCCCGACCGGTGCCGCTTATGGCAGACAGGCAAGCTGATGGTGAGCGCCGATTCAAGGGGGCTTTTTTGGTTGACTCCAGCCTTGCGCAGGTATATCAAATTCTCTAAAGCACCCTGGCGCACAACGCATGGCATGCCTTTACGGATGCAAAAGAATGTCCTTTTCTCGTCTTCACGTCATTGTTCTTCAAAGCCTGGCGAAGGGACTAGTTGATACGGGACACTACCTCACAAGGTATTTGTGGGGAACCTTACTTATCGTTGCCGTTTTAACCCGAGCTCTCATTCCCGCAGGCATGATGCCGGATCAGACTCGCGTCTTTACACTAACCATTTGCACCGACTTTGGCACGGCAACAATCGACCTTCCCGCTGATACTTACGATCCAACGCTCAAGGATGAAGAACAGCAGAACGATCAAACCGGTCACAGTAAAGACCCTTGCCCATACGCGACTGGTTTCACGACAAGCATTCTTGTTTTCGCCGTAGCCGTTGCCGATTTCATCGACTTCATTCGGACGCTATTTGACCAGCTGGTCGATTTCCAGCTTCCTGTTAAACATCTTTTCGGCAGCGCTTCTCCGCGCGCACCACCCTCTTTCTTCTGAATACATTGCCTTTGATCATTCGCGCCGCGTTCATTCGCGGAGCGGCTCCTTATGCAACTTTTCAGGTGAACAGCCATGCCTATCAAACACACCACGATCACTTCGCTTGCCTTCTTCTTATACGCCACGCTTCGCATGTCGGCTCCGGCCCAAGCCGAAGACGACTCCGTCGCTGAACTTCCGCCTGTGACCGTTACAGCCAGCAAAAGCGGAACCCTCACAGTGCCAAGTACAGCGCAGGCCATTCGAGCCATTCAACAGACGCCGGGCGGCGTAGCGGTTGTGCCCGCTGCGCAATTCAAGAATTCACCAGCGAATACCTACAAAGATATTCTCGGCTGGGTGCCGGGTGTCGTGACGCAGAACCGCTGGGGGCCGGATGGCCGGTTGTCGATCCGCGGCTCCGGACTATCGCGCAACTACGGCAATCGGGGCATCAACATGTTCATGGATGGTGTCCCGATCAACACCGCTGACGGTCTGTTTGATCTCTTTGAAATCGACCCGAGCGCTTATCAATATGTCGAAGTTTACAAAGGGGCCAACGCGCTGCGTTACGGGGGCAACTCGCTCGGCGGCGCGATTAATTTCGTAACGCCCACAGGCCGGGAGGCTGCCGGGTTAGAGGGGCGCGGCAAGGATCTCGTGAAGCGATTTGTGTCGGAGGTGCTCGAAGGGTCCATCACGATCAATCGTGACACCGAGACCATGATCAATGCGCGTATCGCGCAGATCGATCATCTGTTGTCGCTGCAGATCAACGAGATCATGCATCACAAAGAGTTTCAGAAACTCGAGGGATCGTGGCGTGGATTGCAGTATCTGCTCAAGCAGTCGGAAACGAGCAGCATGCTGAAAATCAAGGTGATGAATGTTTCAAAGAAGGACCTGCTGCGCGACCTGCAACGCGCGCCGGAGTTCGATCAAAGCGCGCTCTTCAAGAAAGTGTACGAGGAGGAATACGGCGTTTTTGGTGGTACGCCATTTGGTGCACTGGTCGGCGATTACTACTTCGACCGCACCGGACAGGACATCGAACTGCTGGAAAAAATTTCGAACGTTGCCGCCGCGGCGCATGCCCCGTTCCTCACGGCGGCGTCGCACGAGATGCTCAATCTTGACAGCTTCAGCGACCTCGATTCCCCGCGTGATCTCGGCAAGATTTTCGACAGTACCGAGTTTGCAAAATGGAAGGCGTTCCGCAACACGGATGATTCACGCTACGTGGCGTTGACCGCCCCGCGTGTGCTGATGCGCGAGCC
>JACMLA010000274.1 GCA_014379815.1 Bryobacteraceae bacterium
TTGGTTCCCCTGGAGTCGGTTTCGAAACGCTGAAGCACTAGTCCACTACGCGAAAGCGATTGGGGCGGCACGTATGGGCGACACGGCGACGGCTCGGCGCTCGGCCGGGCAAATCGACGCGATCCGTAAAGCGTTACCGGCAACGCGTGAATACGACTGGAGCGGCTCCATCGGCGTGCAGTGGGAAGCGTCCTCCGCCCTCGTTGCGGTTTCTGAAGGGAAGAAAGACGAAGGGCTGCGGCTCTTGCGTGCTGCCGCGGATCATGAGGATGCCATCGACAAACACCCGGTAACGCCGGGATCGTTGTTGCCTGTGCGGGAAATCCTGGCTGATCTGCTGCTCGAGAACGGAGCGGCGGCTGAAGCCTTGAAGGAGTACGAAGCGGTTCTGAAAGTCGCTCCGCGTCGCTTCAACGCGATGGCTGGTGCGGCTAAGGCGGCTGAACTGGCGGGTGAGGAGTCTAAAGCGCGGGCCTACGCCATGCAGCTGGTTGAGATCGGGAAGAATGCGGAGGGTTCGCGGCCGGAACTCGTCTGGGCGCGCAACATTTCAGGAAAGAAGTGAAACCTTTAAGGACCATACGGCTCCACGCAACTCCTCTGAGCGGGTCTGGAGACCCTTTGCAGGCGTGGACGCCCAATACCGCTTAAGTTTTTCAGTCGTGGTTCAGGCCTTGCGTTTGGGGAAGCCGTGCGGTTTATTCCAGACAACACGGGGGGCTGGTGGCCGGTTGCGTTTTGGCTGTTTGCATTGGGAGATAGAGCGCAGCAGCAGACGCCAGTGGTACTCGAACTTTTCCTCCGAATCGACGTGAGCCACGGCGCGCGCAAAGGCCCAGAACGATTCGCGAGAGCGCGAGAAGCTCAGCCGCCTCGGTTCGATGTTGAATTGCTGGGCTGCCTCCGCCATAACGGCGCGAATCAGGTTGTAGCTGGCAATTGCGATCAACAGTTCGCTGGCCACCAGATCGGGGGAACGGGCCGGGATCGTGTGCAGCCTAACCAGTTCTTTCAGCGAGCGCAGATCGGTCTCGATATTCCAGCGTTCCTTATACAGCGACAGCACCTGTTCCTCTGGTTCTTCCAGCGTTGTAAACAGGCAAAGAATCTCCGCCTTTTCGGTGCGCGCCCCTGTCAGCCGACCCTCGATTCGCGCTCCCGCAGGCAGATCCGGATGAGCGAGCCGATCCTCCCGGCTCGCTCATCCGGATCACTTTGTGGTCGCTGCCTGGAGTCAGCTGGCCGCCACTCAGCCGTTTCGCGCGAGCTTCGGTGAGCCGCACCAGCACCGAGTGGCCGCGGCGGTGGGCGCGCCATGCTACGGCAAAGATGCCGAAGTTGCGATCCCCAATTAAGACCGACGAAGACGGAAGCTGGTCGATCAGCGCTTCGGCAAGACCCTGTTCACTCACCGCATCCGGCCCATACACAGGTCCGAACCGGGGAGCCATCGCCAGTCCCGTGACGACGTGGTGCATCACCGAAACCCGCATCACTGGCCAGTGAGACTTCCCATACTGGTTTTCCGCCTGCGGGTAGGCTTTCAGCAGCGCCGGGGTATTGGCCAGCCGGATCGAACTGCCATCGAGCAGGAACAAGCGGTCCCGCAGCGTGCGCTGTGGCCAGATCCGATGCAGTTGTTCGAAGGTGCGCCCGGCCACCCGGCGCACGGCTTCGACGGGAACCCTCTGCCTTGCCTGACTGTAGGCCCCGGTGCTGGCAGAGATGTTATGTTCCTTAACCTGCTTACACGGCTCCAGCAAATCCCTGCCATTTCCGTGAATCAACTCTGTGACAGCAGTGGCCAGTGTTCCTTTTTGTGAAAGTCGCTTGAAGGATCATCAGCCAGACAGTTACCGGCAGCGTGAAAATGCAGCTGTTCTCAATGATTCCGAGATCCTGCCTGAGTGAATCAAAGAAGCTTTTTGGCAATGTCTTACCGAACCAGTGAAAGACCTGCTGCTGCCGCGCTTCCACCGGCGCTGGCTGCGCGGTGGGTGGAGCGATTGTGTTTTGCGTAGCGCCATCCACCAGCTTATAGCGGATGAACAGAGGCGAGCGCCAGGTAAGTTAAAACATTTTAATAACTAATTGTTTCTGCCGTCCTGGTTCCGCGTTGAGCTTATGGAAAACCAATCACAATAGATCAGAGACCGCCATGAAACGGGTGCCTGTCGAATCGTCCGTACTGGCTTCAGTTCTGTACCGGCCCAAACTCCGCCTGCTCGAAGTGGAATTTCGCTCCGGCGAGTTCTACCGATACTTTGATGTTCCGCGAAGAAGCTATAACGAGCTCCTCAACGCAGAATCTTGCGGCAGGTACTTCAACCTCAACATCCGAAACCGCTTCAATTGCAAACACATACACAGCCCCTTACGAGTCGGTCGCGCTGGCGCGTAAAACTTAAGTGGTATTGGGCGTCCACGCCTGCCCCACTCACTCAGCGCGTGGCCAGCAGGCGGGCTCGAGCCGATTCAATCTGACCGAGATGGTTGATATCGTGGCCGGCGGCGAGGAAACGAAAATCTCCTGCCTGCTGGATGCCACGCTCAGGATGCGTTCCGGTGCGCTTCAAATTTTCATCAGAGGTGCTTCGGAACAGCCGGAGCGTCGAAA
>JACMLA010000275.1 GCA_014379815.1 Bryobacteraceae bacterium
AACTCGCGCAATCCGCCGAAAGTACCTCATTCTCTGCCACTTTCCTGCCGATTCCATGCACTTTTCTGCCGAATCTGGCTGCTTTCGATATCTCCAGCTGCGCGACACACAAGGATCGAACACCAGGCAGGCGGCACTTCCGACGCAAACGCGAAAGCCCACTGGCCCTTGAAAAGTACCGTGCAACAACCCTATTCTTTTATAGACGGTAAAAACTCTCTGAGAATGAGAGCTGCTGATGCTCTGCGGAGCCAAGAATGCGACTCTCACTGTCATGTGCAACCGTGACTATTTCCGGTCATGCAGAACGTGATGGGATGGGTGCGTTCTGCCGCAGCATCACGACCCCGACACATAGTGCCCATAGTCCGGAAGCCATCACGATTTACTACCCCTTCCATCCGTTGCATGGACAGAATCTTCGCGTTCATCGCAGGGCGAAAATGCCGTGGGGCGAGTACGTTTTCTGCGAACTGAGTGACGGAACACTTGGCGGGCTTCCCGCGTGGATGACCGATCCCGCCCGAGTCCCGAGCTTCACCCGTGGCGCTCCGATGACGTCTCTGGCGGCGCTCGCTGAACTCCAGTCATTACTCGACAGCTTGCGTCCCGCCGTCAATCGCGATATGGCAACACGGAAGGAGGGTCGAACGGATGACTCGAATGCAGGCCGGAAAGAGAGCGGAGATGGCACAGCTGAATCTGCCACTCCTCGAAAGTAAGCCCCTGATATTGCCAGCGGATAGGCAGCGTGAGCTTACCTCCGCTCTGGCTGATTTGCTACTGGAAGCGGCCATCCAGTCTGAAGCACTGGCCCAGGAAGATCAGACATGATTCCAAAAATTACAACGGATCACCTGAGCCGGAGAGCAATTGTCTATATCCGTCAGTCTTCACCGGGGCAGGTCATACACAATCAGGAAAGCCAACGGCGTCAATACGGTCTTGCCGATCACGCACGGAGTTTGGGCTTTCATTCGGTGGAAGTCATTGACGAGGATCTCGGCCGCTCAGGTTCCGGACAGGTGGAGCGTCCCGGATTTCAGCACCTTGTCGCTGAAGTATGCACGGGACAGGTGGGCGCGGTGTTGAGTATCGAGGCTTCGCGGCTGGCGCGCAACGGCCGCGACTGGCATCATCTGATCGAACTCTGCGGCCTGGTTCGAGCTCTGGTTATAGACCCGGACGGAATTTATGATCCCTGTCTCCTGAATGACCGTCTGTTGCTTGGACTAAAAGGGACGATGAGCGAATTCGAGCTGAATCTGCTCCGCCAACGTTCTCTTGAAGCGATTCGTCAAAAGGCGAAACGAGGCGAACTGCAGTTTCGTCTCCCTGTGGGATTCCGCTGGACGCGTCACGGCAAGGTCGAGGTGGACCCCGACCGGCGCATACAGAATGCGATTCGCCTGGCGTTCACAAAAGCAGGCGAGCTGGGAAGCGCCCGTCAGGTGCTGCTGTGGTTCCGCGGCGAGAAGGTGGAGCTACCCGCCCTGGTGCTGGATTCGTCAGGCGCAGACATCGAATGGAAGCTTCCGGTCTACAACACAATCTGGCACATGTTGCGCAATCCGATGTACGCCGGCGCCTATGCGTTCGGAAAGACCGAAGCGCGCACCAGGGTAGTCGGCGGCCGCGCAAGGAAGAGCGAGGGACACCCAAAGCCATTCAACGAATGGACGGTCTTGATTCGCGATCACCATCCCGGATACATTACGTGGGAGCAGTTTGAGAGTAATCAATCTATGCTGGCCCGGAACGCGCATATGAAATCACGCATGGAGCCTAAAGCCGGCCGGGGCGGCCGCAGTCTCCTGGCGGGCCTGCTGCGGTGTCGCCGCTGTGGCAGGATGCTGCACGTCACTTACAGTGGCACGCACGGCGAGGTGCCTCGCTACCACTGCCGCGGAGCCCATATCAATCACGGCGCGGACTGGTGCATCTCCTTCGGCGGGCTCAAGCCCGACCGTGCTGTCGCAGCCGAGATCCTGAAAGCGGTGGAAGGCAATGCTATTGAGGCCGCGCTGGAAGTAGCGGCGCGAATCGCTGAACAACAGCGAGAGCGCCAGCATTCGCTCTCGCTGGAACTGGAGCAGGCGCGCTACGAGGCGCGTCTTGCCGCACGCCGGTATGAATCGGTCGATCCTGACAACCGCCTTGTCGCTGCTGAACTCGAAGCGCGCTGGAATTCCGCTCTCTCCAAAGCAGGAGAGGTGGAGCAACGTTTGCGCGAGAACGAAGGACCGGCGCGAAGCATTCAGATACCCGATAGACACCTCCTCTACAGCCTGGCGCAGAACCTGCCCGCGGTTTGGAATTCACCAGCGACGGATATGCGGCTCAAGCAACGGATCGTTCGGATCCTGGTGGAGGAGATCGTTGCTGATGTGGATGAAACTACCGGTGAGATCGTGTTGCTTATTCACTGGAGTGGTGGCAGGCACTCGGAGCTTCGGATGAAGAAGAACCTTACGGGCCGGCACAGCCGCTGCACCGACCTGGAGACGATTGATGTTTTGAAACGGATGGCCGAGCGCTTCCCCGATGATCAGATTGCGGCCACGCTGAATCGGCTGGGCCTTCACACGGGGCCTGGCAACACATGGACCGAGGGTCGTGTGCGGGCCGTTCGCAGCTACCACCAATTGCCACCCTATAGCGCTGCCACAACGACACGCGAGACGCTCACTCTGGAGCAGGCATCGGAACGCCTGGGCATTAGCCACAAAGTCGTTCGTCGTTTGATCGAAGCGCAGAAGATATCCGCTACGCAAGTCGTTCCGTGGGCGCCGTGGGAGATCTCAGCTGAGTCGATTGACTCACCCGACATTGTCAGCGAGATATCCAAGCTCAGGAAGAAATCGCGAAGGACTCGCGTCACCGCCGATGAATCTCTGATGATGTTTGCTCAGATGGAAGCGAAGCAGGAATGAATGCGGAAACTTAGCCCGTCGGCCTAAAGCGGGAAAATAGACGTCGAGTAGATTCAACAATGTAGCAAGGAGGTGCAGAATGTCGCAGGATCGGGATTGCCGAACGCCAGCACATTATCGCGCCGGTCCAGTACCTCACCTTCGATCAGCGACTTGGTCAAGAGAGCCACTTTCGGTGGCAGTCGTTTCAGGTTAAAGTTGGCTAAAGCTTTTTCCACTGGGATGCACGACTGCCGCAGCAGCCGTTGTATCCGTTTCTGCTGCCGCTCCTGGCTTTCACGACTGACCAGATCCAGCAGATATCGCTCATAACTTAGCGTTTCGCGCTCCGCCAAACGGGCTGCTTCTTCATAGATCCGCCTCACCGTCGGCAGGTGCAGCTCTGTTAAGCTCGCGGTGAGTGCTGCTTTGACATCCACGACATCGGTGGTCATGCGGCCGTGTCCTCCATGGTCAGGAGATCATCGAAGACCGTTAGCGAGACAGGATCTATGGCAACGGTGGTCAGCGAAACTGGCGCATCGTCCTCCGTTAGGCGAGCTGTTTCCTCGGCATTGAGAGCCTGCTGGCTTCCGAGCAAAAACCGAATGGCTCCCTCGACCCGGTCTTCTCCGCGACGGGCCGCCAACAACAACATCGCCAGGTACTCTTGGGCCCC
>JACMLA010000276.1 GCA_014379815.1 Bryobacteraceae bacterium
CTCATCACCATGGCTTACGGCCTGACGGGTTACCTTTTGCCGTGGGACAACCGGGCTTACTGGGGCACCATCGTAGCCACACAAATAGGCGCTTCCGTGCCCGGCGCGGGGCCATGGGTCACAAGGCTGCTGGCGGCCGAGAATGGGATCGGCGTAGCGACATTCGCCCGCTTTTATTCGATTCACGTCCTGATTTTGCCGCCGGCCACTTTGTTGCTGATCGGTCTGCACGTCTTCTTCGTGCGCAAGCACGGCGTGGCACCCATTCCTGAAGACGCGGCCCTGCCGAAGAAAAAGTTTTATCCCGACCAGGTGTTCAAAGACACGGTCGCCGTGTTCATAACGTTTGCGATTCTGTTTGCGTTGGCGGTACTGGTTCGTGTACCCCTTGAGCGACTGGCTGACCCCACCGACACCGCTTATATTCCGAGACCCGAGTGGTACTTCCTGTTCCTTTTCCAGATGCTCAAGTTCTTCGAAGGTCCGCTCGAAATCGTGGGCAGTGTGGTGCTGCCTACCGTCGCGATCGGAGCGCTCCTGCTTGCGCCTTTCATCGATCGGAGTGCGGTGACCAGAGTGCGGCAGCGCACGCTGGCTTTCGGGGTTGTGGCACTGGTGGCGATTGGCTGGACTGGTCTCACCGTTGCCGCCGTGCGGTCGACTCCACCTTCGCAAGCGGTAGACGTCACCTCCATGACGGGGCCGGAACCATGGCAGCGCCTGACCGCCGTGGAACTGGCAGCGACCGGATACTACAAGCGCGAGAGCTGCGCCAGCTGCCATACCGGCAATTTGAAGCTCGGACCGGAGTTGTTGACGAAGGCTCGTGCCAAGACAGCTGCCCAGCTGGTCGCGCACATGAAGAATCCGTCAGCCGCGGTACCGGGACGCCCGGTGGATACGGTCCGCCTTACCGCAACGGAGTTGGGTGGGCTGGTTACGTTCCTGTCTAAATCGGACCCTGCCAACGCGAGCCTCGTCGAGTCTGCGCCGGGCTTTGCGATTGAAGGTGCGACGATTTATCAGAAGCAACAATGCGGCGCGTGCCATCAGGTGAATGGCGTCGGTCAGAAGCTTGGTCCGGTTCTGAACGGCCTCGCGGAGAGGCGCAACAGAGAATGGCTGGAGGAGCACTTTGTGAATCCCCAGAAGATGTCGCCAGGAAGCACCATGCCCGCATATAAGTTCAGCCAGAAGGACATGGATCGGATCAACTCGTGGCTGTTGGCGATTCCAGCCGAATCGACGCCCGCACCACCAGCCTGACAAGGTAACCTATATCTGTATCTTCAGGATATGGAGACCTTGTGAATCCTCAGTCTCGCTCCGGGGCGACAACGGTAGTGGTGGCGAGCACCGTGATGCTCTCCTTCATTTCGTTCTGGAGAGCAGCAGCGATCGTCCTTTCGGATCTGGCCTCGTCAGCTTTCTATGCGGGCGGAATCGCGGAGCATGCCATTGGGCGAAGCGCTCCGTGGTTCGTTTTGGGAGTGATGCTGTTCAGCTTCGCGATACGCGCAGTGTATCTCGAGAGCTGCAGCATGTTTGTCAGGGGCGGCGTCTACGTCGTTGTACGCGACGCAATGGGCCCGTTTCTTGCGCGCTTCTCGGTCTCGGCGCTGATCTTCGACTACATCCTTACCGGCCCCATCAGCAGTGTTACCGCCGGACATTATCTTGGCCGGCTTCTGAACGATCTTGCGGCCGCGGCTGGTTCGGGCTTGCGCGTGCCTCCGGATCTGTTCGCGGCGGCCTTCGGTGTTGTCGCTACAGCCTTCTTCTGGCGAGCCAACATACGGGGTATTCACGAGTCCAGCACCAGTGCCCTGAGAATTATGCAGATCACCGCAACGATGGTGGTCATCATGCTTATCTGGTCGGGTGTGACGCTGGCAATCAGCGGTCCCGCGCAGATTCCTCCCCCACCGACTGCCTCTAACCTTCAGTTCAGTGAAGACGGACTGGGATGGCTGAAGGGAACTTTCTGGCCCGGCATTCCGATCGTCGCGATCATCATTGCTTTCGGACATTCACTGCTGGCGATGAGCGGATTCGAAACCCTGGCGCAGGTCTATCGGGAGATCGCCTCACCGAAGCTGAAGAACCTCCAGATCACGGCCACGATCGTATGCGTGTTCGCAGTTGTTTGTACGGGGGTGATAACGGTACTGGCGAACATGATCATTCCGGATGCCGTTCGCCCGCAGTACATCGACAATTTGCTGGCCGGTCTGGCGATGCACCTGTCCGGGCCTCTGTTGATGCGGCTGAGCTTCCAGGCTTTCGTGGTGGTGGTCGGAACCCTGATTCTTTCAGGCGCGGTGAACACGTCGATTATCGGATCGA
>JACMLA010000277.1 GCA_014379815.1 Bryobacteraceae bacterium
CTTGGGTTGATGGTTGTGCTTGTCGATGTAGGCGCCAATGGTTGTGATCAGTTCTTCAACATCGCGAAAGACGCCTCGCCGCAGGCCGTTTTGAGTTAGATCCCGGAAGAAGCGTTCGACCATATTCAGCCACGAACTACTGGTCGGTGTGAAGTGGAGATGGAACCGGGGATGACGAGCCAGCCATCTTTTCACTTTCGGATGCTTATGAGTGGCTGCGGTGGTCCCCTGAGCTGAGACAAACAGTTAAGAGACTCGATACCGTTCGATGGTAAATGATTCCATTCGATGCGGCAATGGGTTTAAGCTGATGAGGCCGGTGAAGCGGAAACGGGCAATGCTGGCGAGCACCCCGTCGAGGAATAGCCGGCCGGAACTCATCGCGGACGATGGGCAGGGCATGTTCTTTCCGGCGTGTCCTATACCCTGGCACCGGCCCGACCGGAAAGCGGGAACGACGGCCCAGGGTTAACAGAAGTAATGACACATCGGACCGATAGATTCCGTCATGCCTGAAAAAACGCATTCTGAGGGCGCCCTCGTTTTTCATACCGTCACCTGTTGGGGAGGTTGTTGAGCAGACAGAGCAGGAGGAATTAGCAGCGAGCGTTCGAACTCGACCGGCGGGCAGTAGCCCAGAGCCGAATGGAGGCGCTTTGTATTGTAGACTTTCTCGAGGAACCGCTCGATGGAGGCGCGCGCATCGGCCAGATCGCGATACTCCTGACGGTAGACTTCCTCGTATTTCAGCGTTTTCATGAACGACTCGCAAGTGGCGTTGTCGTAAGGATTTCCGCTGCGGCTCATACTGATTTTGACGCCGCGCTCTTTGAGCAGGCCCGTGTAATCGTTGGAGGCGTACTGCACGCCTCGGTCGGAGTGATGCGTCAACCCGTCGGCCGGTGTGCGGCGGCGGAAGGCCATTTGCAAGGCGGCGATGGCCAGATCGTCTTCCAGGGTGCGATCCAGCGACCAGCCGATCACTCGGCGTGAATATGCGTCCAGCACCACCGCGAGATAGATGAACTCGGTTTCCAGCCTGATATAGGTGATATCGGCGATCCACAACTGATCGAGGCCGGTCACTTCCATGCTTCCGGCCAGATTGGGGTATACGCGGAGATTGTGATTGGAATCGGTGGTCGCCACTACGAACTTTCGTTTTCGCAGGCAGAGCAGATTATCGTCCTTCATGATTCGGCGCACGCGCTTGTGGTTCACCTTCCAACCTCGCCGCTGCAACTCGGCGGTGATCCGCGGCCGGCCGTAGCAAGGGAACTCCAGCGCAATGCGCTGGATCTGGTTCCGCAGATCCAGATCCCCGTCCGCGCGGCTCGCTTCCGGTGCGAACCGGTAGAGGCTGGCACGGCTGACGTGGCCGAGTTCGCACATCCGATACATCGTCATCGCAATACCTTTTTCGATTTGACTTTGGATGTACTTGTAGGTCGCGGCTTTCCAGTCAGTGCCTGCAACATCCGCTGTTGCTCGATGCGTTGCAAGCACCCCTTCATAAAATCGATCTCCAACGTCTGCTGACCTACTTTGCGCTCCAGCTGAGCAACTCGCGTTTCCTCCCAGCGCCGTTTGCCTGGCCCTGAGAACGCGTTGCCCGGACCATGGCGAAACTCCTTACGCCAGCGGTGCAGCAAGTTCGCGTTAATCTCAAAGGCGCGCGCCACTTCGGCCGCCGACGACCCTGTTTCCAGCTGCTGAATCGCAGCCAGCTTCATTTCCTTTGTGAATTTCCGTCGAGACAACCCCATGAGTCAATTCTCCTCGCTGATTTTTGACTCTTAACTGTTTGTCTCAAAATTGGGGACAAGTCCACTCGGTTCCGTGTACATCATCACGGCGTATCTGCCGACGATCAAGTAGCGGACCTTTTCTGCGTTCAAGCACCGCAACAGATCTTTGAAGTCTGAGCTGACTTTCATCCATCCCTTTCATTGCGGCTGCTGTTACGACCATGTCCCAAGCGGCTTGAAAGATACGGGTTGGACCTA
>JACMLA010000032.1 GCA_014379815.1 Bryobacteraceae bacterium
ATATCGTTCTCCACCAGAGTGATGCCGTAACGTTCGATGATTCGGGCGATGGCTTCGCGTGACGATAGTGGAATCGTCAGGCCAGTCGGATTCTGAAAGTTGGGAGTCAGCACCACGAGTTGCGGCCGCTCCGCGATGATGGCGCGTTCCACATCCTCAGGCCGCACTCCTTCTGACGTCACAGGCAGCCCTACCAGCCGTACCGCGCTCCGGTCAAACACATTCCGAAGACCGTGATACACCGGATCTTCCACCAGAACAACCGAACCCGGCGCGGTAAAGTGGCGCTGGATCAGGTCGAGAGCGTGCTGGCAGCCATTGGTGATGATGAGATCGTCACCATCGTCCAGAGATCCTTCTTCGGCGGCCTCTTTGATCAACAAGCGTCGAAGAGGGAAGTAGCCAGCGGGAGAGCCAAGCTGCAAAATCGAGCCGGCTTCGGTGCTTGTAACCACCTCGGTACATGTCTTCTGGAAGTCGCCAAGAGGGAACTGATCGCCCGATGGGCGCGAAGACTCAAAGCTGATTCCAGCGTCTTCGCTAGTGGGCATGGAAATCGGTCCGTCGAAATGGACGAAACTGCCGCGGCCCACATGCCCACGGATCAGGCCATCTGCTTCCAGCAACTCGTACGCGGCGGAGACAGTCGTTCGGTTCAGTCCAAATTGGCTGGCCAGTTCCCGGGTAGCTGGCAGCCGGGAACTGTTTGCGAGGTTACCACTGCGAATCAGGGAGGCAATTTGGTCGCGCAGTTGACGATACAGAGGTGTCGGGGACGTTTCGTCGAGCTGTATCTGACCAAGCATGCCAATCCGAACTCAAAGCATACCAAATTGGCCTGCTGCAAACAATGGGTTCAATCCAAGATGATTTCTATGTATCGCAAGCGCCGATCCCGCTCGACCTGTAACACCGCGGTGTCCCCGGGTTCTTTCGCCTCGAGCAATTTTCGAAGATGTACCAGAGACTTTACCTGTTCCTTGTCGAATCGATAGATGACATCGCCCTGTTCCAGCTGACCTGATGTGGAAACCGCGGAGATCGCTTTGCTTGCTACGACGACCCCCGTCTCCTGCCGCAAGCCTTCGAGAATCGACCGGATCTGGTCATTTACTTCCAGGGCCAGGATTCCAAGCCGGGGAACGTTGTGTACGTTCTGATCGATCATCGGGGTGAGCCGGTCGGGGTCTCCAGGCAACTCGAGGACAGTCACTTTCTGCAGTCGCTCCGCCCCGTTTCGCATCAGCAGAAGTCGCACATCTGTTAAAGGACCTTGCCGATACAGGTTGACCTGAAACTGACGCGCATTCTCCATAGGCTTGTCATTCAGCGCAAGCAGAATGTCGCCGACCTGAATACCGCTCTGGTCCGCCGGACTCCCCGGCATCACGTCAGAAATGATCACTCCATTCGTCCTCTCCAGACCAAGTCCCGCTGCGATTCCCGGCGTGATGGTCTGAGCCGAAACGCCGATAAAGCCTCTGCGTACCCGGCCAGTCTTCCCCAGCTGGTCGGTGACTGTGCGAATGATGTTGCTCGGTATGGCGAAACCCACTCCTTCGCTGCCGCCGCTTTGGGTCAGAATCAGCGTGTTGATGCCGACGACGCGTCCGTCCATATCCACGAGAGGTCCACCGCTGTTGCCAGGATTGATCGGCGCGTCGGTCTGAAGATAGATCACCGGATCGTCGGGCTTCAGCTGCCGGGCCACTGCGCTGACGACGCCAAGACTGACGGCTTCGTCGAGCCCAAGAGGATGTCCGAATGCCATCACCATCTGCCCTTGCCGGGCGCGGTCGGAATCGGCAAAGTTGACGGCCGGTAGCGATGTGGCTTCTACCTTAAGCAGAGCGATGTCGGTCTCGGGATCAGCGCCAAGCACTTTAGCCCGGAGTAGCGGCCCTCTGTTTTTGACAATCGACTTGCCGGGCGACGAGTTAGGCAATGGCAGATAGACCTGGATCCGTGTGGCACCTGACACAACGTGGGCGTTGGTAACAATCAGTCCGTCTGCGCTGACAATGAAACCCGAACCGGAGCTCTGCCTGACGGAGGCGCCGTCCCGGTCAATGGCGTAGCCGTTGCTAAGAACTTGTACTACCGAGGGCCGGATACGCGAAGAGAGCTCTTCCATTTGCTGGCTTAGGGCGCGCAAGGAGGATTGCTGGGCGCGTACGGAAACGAAACTCAACAGCAGGGCAAAAAGGATGCGCATAGTCTTTCAGTGTGATTCCCGAGACGGAGCGACCGATACAATGGTGACGGAAAACTCATGGCTGTCCGCTTACTGGCGCTGCTCGTCCTCTGTTGCCTGATCTCTGCTTCGGTCGTCTCTGCCGCCTCCAAACGAAAAAAGAAGGGCGAAGTGGAAGAGATTACACAAACGCTGGAATTACCGAAGGATCCTCCTTCCGCGATTGTGGCCGATGCATCCAGGCTGGCTTTTTATACCGCGCCCTTATCTTCGAAAGGCTTGCTTTCGCAGCAAATCCGCGATGCGATTAAGGCCCTGCTAACTGCCAGCCGTGGTTCGCAAATTGTCAAAATACGTGCCTTCGTGGCCGGCAGTGCGGACCTGCGCCGGGTCCCTTCACTGGTGAGCGAAATCTTCACCGACAAACGGTTTGCCCTTCCCGCAGTGACCGTGGTCCAGGTAGGAGCACTTCCTCTTGTCGGGGCTCAGGTACAACTCGAAGCCATCGCCCTGGACAAAAAGACTGTGAATCCCAAAGGCCTGGCTTTCATCAGCGGTCAGGCTGGCGTTGCGACCGACGTAGGGTCACGGCTTACAAAGGCGGTGGTCGACGCGGGATCCAAACCGGAGTCGGTACGCCGACTCACCTGCTTTTTGGATTCGCTCGACAATGAGGCCGCGCTGCGACAGGAGCTGTCCGCTGCTTTTGCACGGGCATCGACTTCTTACGTGCAACTCCGTCGTGATTCTGCGGGACCTTTTACCGAGTGCGAAGCTGTCGCGGCTCTGGACGGGCAGCCGTCCCGAAGTCCGCAGGTGTCCGGGTCCAATGAGCGCTATTCACAAATCTCCAGCGTGGGACCAGTCCCGATCGCATTCACGGGCATCCAGATGGCTTTTGGCCGCGAGGAGAAAGACGTGCGACTTGCGCTCGATCGCTTCGAGAAAACACTGGAGAGTGTCGGTGCTTCGTGGAAGTCGGTCGTCTTCGGCCACACCTATCTGCTCCTTGGATCCATACGAGACAAGTTCCGCGAAGTTCGATCGACTCTGATCAACACCAAAGAGCCCCCCGCGAGTACTACTCTGGTGTTCGAAGGTTTGCAGTCACTCGATGCTTCGTTTGGTATCGAGGCTGTTGCCGTCGTGGAAAAATCAGCTGGTTCGAAGTAGAAATCCAACCATCTGTCGGAGCGCCTTTCCGCGATGGCTGACTTCCTGTTTACGCTCCAGCGTAACCTCGCCGAAGGTGCACTGGAATGGCGGATACCAGAACAGAGGATCGTATCCAAATCCATTAGAACCTCGTGGTGCCAGCAGAATCTCGCCCTCGACTTCACCGCGAAATGAACCTATCAGCTCACCACCTCTGACAAGCGCGATCGCACAGACAAATCGGGCAGTTCGCAAAGGATTGCTGCCGAGTCTTTCGAGGACAAGACGGTTGTTACTTTCATCGGTCGCATCCTGTCCTGAGTATCGGGCCGAGAAAATGCCGGGTTCGCCTCCCAGAGCGTTCACCTCCAGACCCGAGTCCTCGGCGAAGAGCAAGCCTTCTGCATGCGCGCCATACGCCATGGCCTTTTGAACGGCGTTCTCTTCGAAACTCGAGCCCGTTTCCTCTGGCGGTGGGATCGTAGCTAGAGAAGGCAGCAGTTCGATCGCAAGAGCAGGCCCAACAACCTTCTGGAATTCGCGGATTTTGCCAGCGTTAGTTGTTGCGCAGTAAACGATCACCTGTTGATATAACTCTGCTGCAATTCGATAAGATCCTTAATTCCAGCGCGTGCCAGCGAAATCATAGCGGCAAGGTGATCGTCGTCGAAAGACTTCTTCTCCCCGGTTGCCTGAACTTCCACGAACTTGCCGCCGGAGGTCATGACGACGTTCATGTCGACGTCCGCTTTCGAGTCTTCCTCATAATCCAGATCGAGCAAAGGCACCCCCGAGACAACACCTGCGCTGATTGCGGCCACTGGCTCCGTAATGGGGTTACGCTTCAAGGCACCGTACTTCACAAGTTTTCCGAGTGCGTTTGCCATTGCAAGCCACGCGCCTGTGATCGAAGCGGTACGTGTGCCGCCGTCCGCCTGAATCACATCGCAATCGACGATAACCGTTCGCTCGCCCAGAAGTTCGGTGTTGACTACTGTACGAAGCGAGCGCCCGATGAGTCTCTGGATCTCCAGTGTGCGCCCTGATTGCCGTCCCTTTTGCACTTCGCGAGGGGAACGGGTGGCCGTCGCCCGGGGCAGCATCGAGTACTCGGCCGTAACCCAGCCCTTGCCAGAGTTGCGGAGAAATGAGGGCACGCTTTCTTCAACGCTGGCGGCACAAAGTACACGCGTATTGCCAAACTCGATGAGTACGGAACCTTCCGCCGTCAGCAGATAATCCTGTGTAATGCTAACCGGACGCATCTGCGCTGCAGTCCGGCCGCCGCTTCTTGGTTTGCTCATTTATTCACTTATTCACAACAGTAAAGTAGACAGACGCCATCAAGAGCAGGAGTGCCACAACGATGACGATGATACATCCAATGGCCTGGGGCGGTGCTGCCGGAGGCGGGCCTTTACGGCCTTTTGCGGGTCTGTATTTCGCCATACGTCCAGGGTATCATCTGGCTTTTGTACGGCTTTTCAGAAAGACTGCTGCTTCACGAAAGAACTCGTCCAGCACATCCAGCGTTGCGTCTTCAGTGTCTTTAAGAGTGATCGAAACCACAAACCGACCTTTCTCCGACAGCGCAAGCTGCGTTGCCAGGTACTGAGAACGGTGGTACTCCGCGGTGAAATCCGCAGCCGGCAGTTTTTCGCTTTTTTCCGAAATCAGGATCGTCGACAGACATTTGCCATGACCGATAATCATCTCGTGATACGAATGGTTCATAGCCGGTCCTTCGTGTACATCGACCGGCATCTTCAGCACGCTCCGAAAGACTTTCTGGGCGGCACGGTCCAGAATTTTTCGGACGGCCCGCCCACGTTCGCTGTAACGGAGATCCCCAAAGAAAGTCAGCTCGCCGTACTCGACACGGCGGTCGCAAGCTAAAGTTTTCAGCAAGCCTGCATAGATCTCAGGGGCACTTCTTCCCACGATTTCAATCTGCTCCGGCAACCGTCCGTACTGGAGAGTGAGTGCGCTTTTGTACCTGGCGCGCTTTGTCGAACCGTGGGTGGCGACCCACTCCTTCGTTTTCTCAATTCCACCCGCGGTCTTCGCATCTGCGAACAAGCGGCCAGTGATCGCTTTGTATAGCTCAACACCTGGTTGCGTCACGAAATTCATATCCTGCAGCCAACCCATTCCAAAAACCGTGTAGTGGATAAACTGCATGTATCGTGAAAGCTCGGGTGAGTCCATCGTCACCAGTGCTACAGGGTATCCGGCGCGTCGCAAGGATGCAATCTTGCTGGCATCTCCGTTTTTGCCCAGCGACTTGATGTGTAAAGCAAGGAAGCAACGGTCCTGCGCATGATCTTTCGGAGCACGGTAATCGGCCAGACGGACCTTCTCGCCGAATACCAGTTTTATGCCGAAATCTTCGCGCTTTCCTAGGGACTCTTCGAAGTTTTGCTTGGTCCATATCCCCGCGCCTAGCCAGGCTTTGGGAAGAAGCAGAGTGATTTTATTCCTGCCCTGAACGGCCTGCGTGTTGAGAAAAGAAGCAAGTTTCCATGCAGTCTGGATGTGCTCATCGCGAAGCCACGTGCTCTCCATCCAGACATCCAGCGGCACAGAAGCAAACGCCAGGGGATACAGGCTGCCTCGTGTCATCGGACTGCTGTGACGTCCCGATGTTGAGTTGCCATTGTCCAGCTGCAGCTCCACCTTACGATAGCCGCCGGCTTTGCCAAACTGGTCCAGCAAAGAACCAGGCAGTGTCATGTAGAGGAAGTTCGAAGTACTGTCTATTTTGAATTTATCGTAGAGCAGCTTTAGCTTTTCCAGATTTACCACCGGCTCGTACGAGGTCATCCCTAGCGCCTGACCAACGACCAGTGTGCTCTTCAAAGCTTCTGCGAGCGACACGCCGGAGCGCGACTCAATGTCCTCCAGAATTGCTTTTAACTTGCCGGGATCGGTAGAGTCAAGAACGTAAACACGAGGACCTCTTCGTAGCAGGCCAGCCGCGTTGTACATCGACTTGTCTTCCGCCGAACCACCCATTCCGGCCCAGATCAGCCAGCGTAGTGGTACTCCGTGGGTCTGGCGCAGGCACCTGCGAATCTCAGACACCTCGTTGGCAATGACGCCGGGCCACTCAGGATGCTCCTGGGATTGCCACACCAGATTAAACACACCGTAGCTGTTTTTAGTGACCCGGTTTTCGCTATCCACCTCCATGCCGATGCGGACCAGAGGGTTCCGCCCGGGATTGATGGACTCGAGTCCTTTGCGCCGCGCGCGGGAATCGAGGGACTGCAATTTCTCAAGCACATTCTGCTTCTGAAAATCCTCGGCTGCGGACGTTGAGGAGGGCTTATCGTTGTACAGGGTCAGAAGCACGCTATTCGTTTTACCATGGGCGAAGATGACCCGACGAAGCGTAATCGGTGCAGCATTTAGTCTTGCTGCCTGCAGTCCCACCCGCAGGACCTTTGATCAGGTTTTACCGTTGCAACTCGAGGGAACTACGTGGAGGCGGGGTGATCTCAAGCTGGGCCCGGCCATTCCGGAACAGGTGCAGCAACTGGGCGTAGTCGACGCATCGGAGGCAACCTATCTGGGGCAAGGCTCAGTCAGGGTACGGGTGTTCCGGATGAAGGCTGAGACGTCTGCGTTTGAACTGATGCAGAAATGGCGACAGGTCGACGGTCTGGCGGCTTACAAGGGCCAGTACTTCTTCGTGGCGGAGGGTAGCGGGACTTCGCGGGACGCTGTACTTGAGGTTCTGTCGGCTCTACAGCGGCTCAACAGTGTTGCGTAAGGTTGTCTCTACCAGGCCTGCGCAACGCGATAGCCCCAGGGATCCGCGCCGGCTTCAAGAACTCCATTGGGCAACACGCGGATTACGACTGGATTGGCACCACTGTTCCAGCGGGAGCGCAAGCTGGTCCGGTGCCCTCGCCCGGTTAATGCGCGGAAAATCGGTTGGGGAATCCGCTCATCGACCAGCAGGTCTCCGGGATTCATCGCATGGTTGTCGAACGAGGACACCAGGTGACAGGTCTGAATGCGCGGTGCTTCAATCGCGTGTTCCGCACTCATCTGGAACTCAGCCATGTTCAGGAAAACCTGGAGCAGTGCCTGATCCTGATTGTCTCCGCCCGGCGTTGCCAGTGTCATCGATGGCTTGCCGTCCTTCGTCACCAGCGTCGGACTCAAAGTAACGCGGGGACGCTTACCGGGAGCCAGTTCGTTGGGATGTCCGGGGATAAGCAGAAAGCTTTGCGCGCGCTGCGTCAGTGGAATGCCAGTATCGCCAGCCATCACAGGAGGAAGCCAAGCACCGGAAGGCGTTGTCGCAAACATCACGCCGTCTTTGTCGACCACATTGATGCAAGTTGTGTCTTTCGCCATCAGTGCGTCGTCAATCCTCGCCCTCGCCATTTCCATCTGAGAGGGATGCAAAGCTCGGCGGCCTCCGAAGTTGCCCGGACGAAATTCATACGAGGCCCGGTCACCGATTAAGTTGCGTCTGGAAGTTGCGTAAGCGCTCCCAAGAAGCTCCCGGGCTGGTACGCTCACCAGCTTTGGATCTCCGTACCATGTGTCCCGGTCGGCGTAGGCTAACTTCATCGCCTCCGCCATCTGATGCAGATACTCAAGCGAATTATGGCCCAGTTTCGCGAGGGGAATGCCTTGCAGAATTTCCAGCGTCTGCAGCATGACGGGACCCTGACTCCAGAACCCGGGCTTACATACCTGATAGCCTCGATAGTCTCTGCACACGGCCTCCTCCGGAGTAACCCGGAAGCCAGCCATATCCTCGTACCGAAGCAAGCCGTCGTTTTCCCGGACGAAGCGGTCTATCCGGCGCGCGATGTCTCCGCGGTAAAAGTAATCTCTGATGGCGTCTATCGCTCCCGTGCGACCGCCTCTACTTGCAAGTGCGTTTGACTCAGCGGCACTCATAGCGCGCAAAGTTCTTGCGAGGTCGGCTTGCGGAAAAATCTCTCCGGGCAGATAAGGACGGCCTTCCGGGAAGAAGTGGGCCTTTGAGGTAGGCCACAGATCAAAAAAGCGTCGGTACGCGGCTATGGAGTAAGAACGGGTCTCGTCCAGAGGGTAGCCGTCGGCCACATCGAGTGCCGGTGCGATTACCTCCGCAAACGACATCGTCCCGTATTCCTTCAGAGCAACCAGGCCTGCGTCCACCATGCCGGGGACGATCGCGGGCATCAAACCGGCAACCGGAATCATGCCCTTCAGACCCCCGGGGTCCAGCTGCTGTACCTCACCCACAGCAAGCTTGCGGCTCCGGAAGAAGTCTGCCGTAGCGGCGGCGGGCATGGTGCCAACACCCGCAAGCGAAATGACCTTGCCTTCTTTGGTCCGGATCAGAATCGGCGCTTCGCCTCCAAAGCCGAAATGCGAGCACTCATAGGCGGCGGCTGCGAAGAGAGCCGCGACTCCGGCATCGACTGCGTTTCCACCTCTATGCAGAATGCGCATCCCAGCCTCGGCAGCAACGTCGCTTCCAGTTGCTACGGCACCCCTGGTTCCCCGCACGGACATGCGGGCTGGTCTCTCGCGATCTTCCCGTTCTTCCTTATCTTCTTTGTCGCGTAAGGACGGGGCAGGGTTTTGTGGCTGGCTCTGCGAACACAGGACCGTGGCAGTTACTAAAAGTCCCGCCAGCCCGGTGCAGAGAACAGTAAGCAGGTGTCTCCGCTCCATGAATTCATCATAGTGTTACCGTGTGCCCGGATGACAGTTTTCAAATATGACGAGAAAGGGTTACCAGGGCCGGGGTCCAGCGGTTTCGAAGAATCCGCCTGTAGGACCATCTGGCGGGAGCAGCGCCAGACGCACGGCTTCGGCTGCTCCTTCGGCAATGCTCTGGTAGCCCTGATTTCCATTCAGGTCGGTAGCGGTAAAGCCAGGGTCGGCCGAGTTGACCTTGATGCCGGTGTCGCGCAGCTCAAATGCCAGTTGGACGGTCAACATGTTCAAAGCCGCTTTGGAGCCGTTGTAGCCGAGGTACTTGGCACCCGCGAATTCCCAGTCAGGATCTCCGTTCAAGGTAAGCGAGCCCAGTCCGCTGGATACGTTGACGATCCGGGCATCTGGAGCCTCCCGCAGCAACGGAAGCATGATTTGGGTAACAGCGAGCGGACCGAGAAAGTTGGTTTCGAAGGTGCGCCTGACGGCGTCGAGGCTGGCGGAACTTGGTGGCCCATCGCTTGGGTCCACGATGCCGGCGTTGTTGACCAAAACGTCAAGTTTCTGGCCGTGTGCCTTGATCGTTGCCGCTGTCGCGTTGATCGTCTCTGGCCTCGCGAGGTCGAGCTCCACATAGTGGACATCGAGATTTTCGGCACGCAGCTTCTCAGTCGCGTCCCGTCCGAGGCCGGGGTTACGCGCCCCCAGAAAGACAGTCTGGCCGGCCTTTCCCAACTCCCGCGCGATCTCAAGTCCGATGCCTTTGTTCGCACCGGTGACGAGTGAAACTTTCTTTGATGGATGGGGCATGGCTATGTTTCCCCAGCATACTAGTCGCCTGATGTGGTGGCAGCAATCCTAGCCAGAATCATCGCACTCATGTAGTCGTGCAGCTTGAGGAGCGTGGATTATCCAGCCGCGATTCTACAAAGAGAAGGGAGGAGCACCCGACGCACTCCTCCGAATGTCTGAGGCTGGACTAACGTTTACGCCGGACGAGAACGGAAAGAGCACCAACGCCGGAAAGCATGAAAACTACGCTTGATGGTTCCGGGACGGGACTGGTTGGAACAGTTCCGACAAACCGCAGTATCGGAAAATCTATATTGGCCGGCTCCGGACCAGCGTTCATCTGAACATCGTACGTCGCGCCGGTATACCCGGGAAACAGGGAATCGAACGTTGTTCCGGCCGGATAGTCAGTTGGCTGCACCCAGTTAACGCCTCCACCGCCTGACGGAGTCAAAACCTGGTCCCAGCCGGAGAGACCGATGAAGTAGCTGGTCCCCGCGGTGACGGAGACAGGTGCAGCAAATTGACCGCCAGTCCAGCCACCGGAGTAACCAGCGCCGTTGAACGTGTGCGAGTCAATCAGGTTTCCGCCAGCAGCTGGACGTTCGGTGAAAAGGCTGGTCGTGAGGATGAAGTTGTTGTTGATGTTGTTGCCCTGAGTATTCAATACAGTTTCGATAGACTGCAGGTTAAAGTCCTGAGAAGGGGTCCAATACCAGCCAATTGTTCCGCTGCCAACAGCCCAGAAGAAAAAGCCAGGAGCGCGGGTTGCGTTGTATTCCTGAATGACCGCAGCCGGAGCGAGCATCGCGGTGAAGCACAAAAGAAAAGGGACCAGGATTCGTTTCATAATTTAAACCACCTGCAATGTGTGTCACGCGATTGGCGAACATCACGGAATAAAAGTGATCTATAGGACTCTTAGTACGGTCCTGTAACTGCCGTCAGAAGATATACTCAAGGCCAAGTGATCGGTTGGCTCAGCCTCGTCTTAACTTTGCTGGCGCAGGCTCCGGACCAATCTGCGAAGGGTCAGCAGCCGGCCAAACCTGAGCCCCCGCAGCAACTGCTCGACTTGCAGCGTCAGCTGGATCGGGCTCGAACGTCCGCAGAGCGGATCGCCGTTGTGGACCGCCTCGAACTGATCAGAACTTCCAGCGCACCGGAGACCGATCGAATTCTGGCACTTTACTCACAGGGGCGCGCTTACCTCACGCTGGGAGATTACGACAAAGCGACAGCAGCTTTCGCCAAAGTAGCCGCATACAGGCACACGAGTGGCGATCAGTTCGGGGAAGCTCTGGCGTTGCACAATCAGGCGGCTGCCTTCTGGTCTGCGGGAGAGCCGGGGAAAGCTCTGGCAATCTATGACGAGGTATTGCCGATCCGCAAATTACTTAACGATGACGCCGGGGTTGCGTATACCCAATACGGCATCGCGGCGGCGCATTACTCCATGGGGCAGCCGGCGATTGCTCTTGAGGCCTACAGGGCAGCCGCGGCAATCTGGACGCGGCTTAAGGATAACCGAGGTCTGGCCGGTACCCTCAGCAGCATGGGGCTGATCTATGTGCAGCTAGGAGATGCGCAGCGCGCAGAGATTGAACTGGAACACTCCCTGACTCTGTTCCGCCTCCTTAAAGATAGCTCCGGGGAGGCGTACGCGCTGAACAATCTCGGGCTCGCCGCGCTCACTTCCCGCGACTTCAATCGGGCACTGGGGTACTTTACCAAAGCACTTCCGATTCTTCAGACGGCTCGTGATCGGCGCGGCGAATCCTATGCACTGCATAACCTCGGTTCGGCCCATCAGGGGCTGGGGCGGGACAAACAGGCGGCGACATTCTTTGAGACAGCTCTGGCGCGCAAGCGGGAATCGGAGGACCGGTGGGGTGAGGCGACGAGTCTGCAGGCGCTCGGAGAGATTTTGCGTGATCGCCGTTACTTTGAACAAGCGCTGACGATTCGACGCGCGGTGTCAGATCGCGCCGGATTAATTACCACGCTGGCATCGCTGGCTCGGCTCGATCTTCGCGCTGGCAGGGTTCCGATGGCAAAGGACGAGATTGTCGAAGCGATAGGGCTGGTGGAGACGACGCGGGACCGGCTGGTAAGTGAGGATCTGCGGGCTACTTGGTTCTCCTCGCAGCGTGACCTCTACGACCTGTACATCGAAACTCTGATTCGTTCGGGTGAAACTGAACGAGCTTTTGCAATCGCGGAATCAGCCAGAGGCCGGCTGCTCGTAGATCGTTTGCGAGACGTTTTGGCAGACCTGCGGCGCAGCGCTCCAGCCGCGCTGCTTGCTCAGGAACAGCTGCTGGCCCGCAGGATCAATGCGAAAGCGGATCAGCTGCGCCGGCTTTACAGTGGTCCTCGTTCCGATGCCGGAACTACCGTTCCGGAGCGCGACTTGCGGGTACTTTGGGAGCAGCAGAAAGACCTGCGGGAAGCCATGCGCAGAGCGAGTCCGCAATACCGGGCATTGCTCGAACCGGATCTGACCGCCGGGCAGATCCAGCGTTTGCTTGACAGAGACTCGTTATTGATTGAGATATTTCCAGGCACCGAAGCGATTCATGCATGGACGGCGACGCGCGACAGCGTCCGCTATCATCGGCTGCCTCTCACTGCAAAGCAGCCAGTCGATGCAAAGGACGGAGCTCTGCTGTTGACACTGTCAGCCGAGATCCGCCGTGTGAAACCTCACCGGCTGATCATTGCAGTCGAAGGCGACTCGGAAGCGACTTCGTTTGCGGCAATCCATCTTCCGGGTGATCCGGAGCCGCTGGCCGCGCGATACTCTCTGGTGTTCCTTCCGTCTGCAGCCGGGCTGGAATTAAATCGTTCCATCAGAAAGCAGAACACGGGCAGGATTCTGGCCCTGGTAGATCCTGTTTATGGTGCGCCGGACTCGCGTTTGCCGGCCGGATCCGGAACCCCGGCTTTGTATCCGAGACTTCGATTTTCGGCAGCGGAAGGTAAGACAATTGCCGGTCTCTCTTCTCAAGCCCGGATAGCGTCCGGCTTTGAAGCAACCCGAGCTGTTCTGCAGCAGCAATCGAAGGCGGCGACAATCCTCCATCTGGCTGCCCATACTGAGGTGAATGGCCAGGAACCGCGATTGTCGAGTGTGGTTCTCTCTCAGTTCGATTCTGGCGGGGGCCCCATCGATGGGTTGATGCGTCTGCATGAGATTTACTCGCTTGAATTGCACGCGAAGCTTGTAGTGTTGAGCGCGTGCCGATCGACCGGGGGAGCGTGGCTCCGGGGTGAGGGTCTCATGGGAATCGCGCGAGGCTTTTTGCATGCGGGTGCGGTGAGCGTTCTGGCGACTGTACGAGACGTGGAGGACCGCGCCGCCGCTGAGATGATTACTCGGTTTTACACAGCGCTTCTGGTCCGAAGATTACAGCCAGACAAAGCCCTGCAATGGGCTCAGAACTCTATGCGCACAGATCCGGCGTGGAGCAGTAAGGACGTGTGGAGCGCGTTCGCCCTTTACGGGGACTGGCGATGACGCAACCGCTCGACCTACTCCTTGATGCGCTTCACACTGATCGTGAAACGGCAGGGTTGGAGTACGAGCGCTTACGTACACGGCTGATACGTTTGTTTGAGTGGGAACGTTGCGGAGATGCTGGTTTCTGGGCCGATCAGGTACTGGACCGAACGGCGGAGCGACTGGCGGGCGGCGAAAACCTGGCCAACGTTCCTGCCTTCGCCGCTGCGGTGGCACGGCTTGTAGTACTCGAGGCGCTACGGGTGCAGAGGCGCGAGAAGAGTCTCTCCGGGGAGATCGATACGCCTTCGTCTCCGACGTCAGAAACAGAACGAGAGGATGCACTCGAGGAGTGCTTGTCGGCCCTTACTTCGGAGGCGCGCGTTCTAATCCTGAAATATTACCAGGGTGATGGCCAAACCCGTATCCGGAATCGCGAAAGCCTGGCACTGGAATCGGGGCTATCGCTGAACTCCCTAAGAAATCGCGCTTTGCGGATCAGAGAACGTCTGGAGGAATGCGTTCGAAAAAAGACTGTCCTAGTCAATACACCTCCAGAAAGATCAGGGTCGCGAGATGCTTCAGCCCCAACTGACACCGGGAATGAGGAGCGTCGATGAATCAAAAAAATCATGCGCTGCTCACACCGGAGCAACGATATTTGCTTGGCATGATGGCAGGGCAAGAACTTGGCGACATGCGGGAACGGATTATTTCGGACCCAGACGTCTTCGATGGAGTTTGCGATGCTGAAAACGATCTGTTAGACGCCTGCGCCCGCAATGAATTAGATGCTGATCTGCGTGAGCTGGTTCAGGCCCGGCTCGCGGAACGAATCGCTGTTGCGCATGCGTGGAACCGACTGAAACACAACCCAGTGTTGAGTCTTAAACGCAGGCCGATGCACCTGAGTGTGCTCGCGATCGCCGCTGGAGTACTCCTTGCAGCTCTGGGTATCGGTGTATGGCAGCAGCGGTCATATCCGCACGTCCTCACAGGGGCGGTGGCCCGACTCGATCTGACTGCCACGACCCGGGCTTCCGGACAGATTAAAGAATTTATAGTTCCTGCCGACGCTCGGATCTGCATTATTCACGTGCCGGATATTGTTTTGGAATCGAGGGGGCGTTTACTCGATGAGAAAAACCGTCTGGTGTGGGAAGGGCGGTCAAAGGGACCCGGAGAATTTCCAATCCCCCGATCTGCGTTACAGGCCTCAACGTACGAGTTTGAGGTTCAGAACGCCGCCGGACAGCCTTTGTCTTACTCGTATTTTCGAATCCGCTAGGCTAGCAGCCTGTGGCGGAATGCTGTTTTGCGAGTTGCCGATAAAGTTCAGGCTGGTAAGGTAGCCTCCGACGAGTCGTCTCGACAGAGCTTGAAGATAAAGGCAAAGGAAAGCCGAGCGGCCTCAGTGCAGGTTAAACGGCTGAAGATAGCTGTATAGAGCCAATCAAATGCTAAAG
>JACMLA010000278.1 GCA_014379815.1 Bryobacteraceae bacterium
CCTATACGGTCGCGGTTTATTTGACTTTTCGGGGGCGCGTAGAACTAAACGACCACAGCTACAAGCAAAGGAAAAAGGGGCAACGAATTGCCCCATTCGCCACGTCGATCAGTTTCACGACTGGAATTATGACTTCTTGGTCCCCTTCGAATCGGGGTAGTTTCAGCATAGCACGCAGGCCTCGCGTTTCATTTTGAAACACGGCTCGCGCGACGTTTCATTTCGAATCCCGATATGAAACAGCGGGGCACCTCCCTTACCCCTAAACTGCTGATTCCTATACCTATTACCTTTGGGCTACTACCTGCTTTTTATAGGGCATGACCGCCGTAGCCCCTCACAAGACTTCAGAACTTCGCGACCAGATGATTATGGATCACCTATCGCAAGTCCGGTTGATTGCCCGCCGTATCCGTGAACGTTGCCCGGATAACGTTGTCCTGGAGGACCTGATTTCTGCCGGTACTATTGGGTTGATCTCGGCCATCGATCGTTTCGATCCCACGCAAGGCGTCAAGCTGAAGACATATGCGGAATACAAGATTCGCGGTGCGATCCTGGATAGCTTGCGCAGCATGGACTGGGCTCCGCGTGAACAGCGCCGCCGGGCCAAACTGGTAGAGGTGACAATTTCGACGCTGGAACAGAAGCTACATCGCGTCGCTACGGAATTGGAGATTGCTCAGGAACTGGGCATAACGATTGCGGATTATCATGAATGGCTGGTGGAGATTCGCGGTGTGAATATGGGCAGCCTGGAAGTTGCCGTTTCTTCCTCCGAGGATAGCCGGGACCTTCTACAATACATCTCCGGTGACCAGGACAATTTGCCTTCGGCGCTGTTGGAGCGCTCTGAGTTGGAGCGGTTAGTGGCGACGGCAGTCGAGCGTATGCCTTACACCGAGCGAACGGTTCTGAACCTTTATTTCCGCGAAGAGCTGACGCTACGTGAAATTGCTAAGGTGGTCGGTCTGCACGAGTCCCGCATCTCTCAGCTGAAGGCCCAGGCCCTGCTTCGCCTCCGCGCTTACCTCCAGAAGTGCTGGCCTGAGAAGGGCAGCGTGCAGAAGACGGTTGCTTAAGCCTTAGTCCTTTTTCAGACCCTTACGCTGCCGGACCTTATTCTTCAAACGACACAGACACTGTCTGGTCACGCCGTTCTCTAACGAGATAAACACTAACAGACTTTTTGGAGCGTGCCGACCGGATTGCACCCGTAATCTCCCGGGCCGATGAGATCTTAAACTCTTCTATACGAACGATTACATCTCCAGCACGAAGGCCGGCGCGGTCAGCGGGCGAGCCTTTCATAACCGAGCGCACCAACACACCATCTTTCACGCCAAAATACTCTGCCAACTGCGGGTCGGGCCGTTCCACATCAACTCCCAGGAAAGGGCTACGCCAAGTCATGTTGGCTCGCGGAACGTCGGGCATGGCGATCTCAGGGGCGTCGATGCCGGACATGTTCCAATCCAGTTCTCGCATGGACGGGACTCGGCGGGCGCCGGTAGTCATGGTGAGATGGCGGCTAGCTCCGGCACGAATCACACCTACGCGGACGGACTTCCCGCTTGGGGTGTCTCGAACCAGGCGGATGAAGCGATCGATGCCCTCCACCGGTTCTCCTGCAAATTCGAGCACGACATCGCCCACCCGGAAGCCTGCCTTAGCCGCGGGACCGTTTTCGACGATAAGAGTGATTTCGACTCCCCGGCTCTCCTTCAAGCCCAGCTCCTTCGCTCTATCGCTGTAGATTTCCTGAACTCCGATGCCGAGATAACTGCCGGGCTTGCTCTCGTCGCCACGTCCGTCAGGGGAGGGCGGATATGTAGCGAATCCCGCAGCCGCGGCCAAGATACAAACAACTAGCCGGCGCCGCACTAAAACGTCTCCTCCGAGGCCTTCATTTGATGGAGCACCTGCCGGCACTTCAATCGGACGTCATCGTTGTCCTCACGGACCAGCGCTTCCTGAAGGACACCCACCAAAGCAGGTTCACGACTTTGGGTCAACAGGTCTATCGCCTGCGTCCGCACCGTCGGGTTCGAGTCGCGGAGTACCGCGCGCGCTAGAGCCTTGCGGATGTCAGCTTGTCCTGACCAGGCACGCAATCCTTCCAACGCGCGCAGCCGGACGTCCGGATCGGAGTCCTGTTCAAAGGCTGTCAAGAGCGCAGCACGAACTTCGGCCAGGTTGGTCTGGGAGCGCAGCAGGCC
>JACMLA010000279.1 GCA_014379815.1 Bryobacteraceae bacterium
GTCAAAAACACCTTGATTGCCGGCAATCCGGTTTCCCCCTTTCTCAATCGCTGGTTCCCGAATCCAAACGTCCGCATCTCGTTCGAGGAAAAGTATCGCGAGGACTATCGCACGATATATGGCGCGATTAAAAACTGGACCCAAATCCCGCTGGAGGCAACGGTTCAAGGGCGCATACTCAATGGGTACCTCGGCCACATTTTCCTGCTCACTCCCCTGACTTTGCTCTCGTTGCGGTGGCCTCTGGGACGACGCGCTCTGCCCGCTGCGCTCCTCCTTGGATCGACCTATACCGGAAACCTCGGAACGCGGTTTCTCCTGTCCGCGCTACCTTTCCTCTCGCTGTCTCTCGCGCTGGTTCTCGAAAGGTGGCGCACAGGATTACCGGCAGTGGTGTTCCACGCGGTGCTGTCGTGGCCGGGTGTCGCTGCCGTTACCGCTGATCCTTATGCCTGGCGCCTCGACAGGTTTCGCTGGAAACAGGCATGGCGTCTGGAACCGGAAGAGTCGTTCCTGTCCCGAGCCATTGACGCCTACCCGATGGCCAAAATGATCGAGGAGAAAGTTCCCGCGGGAGCGCGGGTTTTCACCTTCGGAGGAGTCGCGGAGGCCTACACCTCACGAGATATTGCCATCGCCTACCAGTCTGGCCTGAACAATGCACTGGGTGAGATCCTTGCAAGTGGAATCGCCACCGATATGGTCGCTGCTACTGCCCTGGAATTTCGAATCGCGCCCCGTAACGTTCGCCGTGTCCGGCTGGTTCAGACCGCGACGACACCTCAAATATGGAGTGTCTCGGAGCTGCGTGTTTTGTCGCCAGCGGGAAAGGAATACCCTCGTGCGCAATGGTGGCGCATCTCTGCTGCACCCAATCCGTGGGACGTGCAATGGGCATTCGACGACTGTCCTGTAACCCGCTGGAAGGTCTGGCAAGAAGCCGTACCCGGACAGCATATCGAGATTGACTTTGTGCGCCCCGTAGAGCTGGGCGGGCTCCGTGTCGAAATGTCCTCAGACCAGCCCGCAATCCGGACGCGTGTCGAAGGAGAGACGACGCCGGGCGGGTGGGAGGTACTGGCTGCCGATCCGGCTTCTTCGATCCCTATTCCGCCTCCGCCGCAGGTGCGCCGGATTGCCACAAATGATGTCAAGCGACTCGGCTTCTCCCATTTAGTTGTCGCCAAAGACGAGTTTCTTGCCGCTGATCTGTTTCGCAATGAATCCGCGTGGGGCCTCACCCGGATTGGAGAAACAAGGCACGGACGCTTGTACCGCATCAACTAGTTCCTTGCGTTAAACTAACCACCCATGCCCTGTTTGTTAGCGCTCCTGGTTTTGCTCTTCCCGAGGCTGGCTATTCTGGTCCTTTACTTCTTCACGAGCTTCTTCAATGGCGTGTTCGATACCGTCATTGTGCCTTTCCTGGGCTTCCTGTTCATGCCGCTTACCCTTGTGGCTTATTCGTGGCTGACAAAGACCAGTCGCCCTGTTGACGCTCTATACCTGGTGGTCATGCTGGTGGCTATCGTCGTGGACTTGGGACTGGTGGAGAACGGACGCCGAAGTCGAAAAAGTTAGGGCAAAAGAAACCGGCGAGTTGTTCGGAGGAATGACAACCCGCCGGTGGCCGTTTCACAAGGAGTGATGACGGGCCTCG
This sequence comes from Bryobacteraceae bacterium, assembly GCA_014379815.1. The sequence continues at coordinate 1,661 of JACMLA010000279.1, forward strand.
CGGAACATCGCCGAACCAGATGAGGGATTCCAGTCAGCGTCTTGAGCTGTCCTCTCAAGCGTTCCTGATTGTTGGATGGCCCGGTTTTTACTCCGGTTCCAATGTGAACAGGATATGAATGATTTAGCGGTTAGTGATTAGAGCGGCTCACCTGAGAACTTGCCAATCTCTATTGCACTCACTAAATTCCCGCTTCCGTAGAAGGGGCAAGTTCTCAGAGCCACGTACGGGGCTTCACAAATGGGAAAGCCCGGCTGACGACCGGGCCTTCTACTCGAAGCTGGAAAGGAGGTCCAGCTTATGGATCTCACGCTGTTAGTAGATCTTGGTGGGCGCTGTTACCGAGATTGTTACTTCCACCGAGATTGCAATCAAATGCGAATCCGGAAACGGAAATAGCAGTCTGATTCGCCGGGGTTGGTCCGCCAACGATCAGCCCCGCCGAACCCAGTGTAAACCACTTCACCGCCGCCGGCCAGCCTTCCTGTCGCCGCCTGGTACTATTCCAGATCCTCGTAGTGGTGATGCTGCTGATGAGGAGGCAAAGGATTCGTCAAAGCCTCTTCCACGGAAAACGGGCATATCTCCGGTAGAGAAACCCGGTACTCCTTCTCCACATACTCCCGAGCCATTTGATAAGAAGTCGCCAGGAACTCAGGTGTAGCCGTATCCCGCAAGCTTGGAGCTGTGATGAACGCCAGTTCCATCTGCCCGTGTGCCGAAGCCAGAATTCGCTCAGCCTCTCTGCGGTACTCAGGCGAAAACCGGATAATCAGCAAACCTTCCAGAATGTCGCGGAGGAGAAACTGTAGCTCGCGATCGGAGCTGCGGAGGATCGAGGAGATCTCATCGATCAGCTCGTCAATATCGATGCGCGACCAGTCCCGCGCCCGAAGCGCCTCGACGGTCTGCTTTGCCCACAAGTACGGGTCATCATTAATGCGAGAGGGATTAACGCGGGATTGGCGCTCCATTCTGCTCCAGACGAGATGACCTCGCGCAGAAGTGCTACTTGGCGCCTGCGGGCTTCGGAGCGGCCGGTGGACGGGTGATGCCTGGTGTCACGGCCTTGGCGGGTGTCGTAACTGGCGCTGCCGACACTGGTGATCCTGACGCTGGTGATCCTGAAGGAGCCGCACTGGACGTCGCGCCCGGTGCATTCTTGTCATATAAGGCCACGACATCCTGTGTTACGTCACTGCCGTTAGCAGCAAACATCACCGGAGTATTCTGCGCACTCACATCCAGAATCAAAGTAAAGCCGTTGTCTTTGGCGTATTTGTCGAGCACCGCCAGAACCTTACCGCCAAGCTCATTCAAAAGCCGGCCCTGCTCCTGATCGAGTTCCGCCTGCGCATCCTCAACCTGCCGGTTGAAGCTCTTGGTCTTCGCATCGATGTCACGGGCAAGCGAAGTCTTTTGCTCGTCACTGCCGACACTGCTGAGTTTCCCGAGTTTGTCTTTCAAGCCATTGATATCGGCTTGCAAGTTCTCGAGGTCTTTCTTCTTCGGAAGAGACTTCGCTTCCAGTGCCTTAGCGGCAGCCTGACCTTCACGCGTCCCGATAATGGCGGCCTGGATATTGATGATGCCGACTTTGGTAGGCGCCGTTTGGGCGAAGGCAAGGGAGGACGAGAGCAGCGATGCTCCGATAAACAATACTTTCTTCACGTTGATAGAAAACTCCTGAAAACACAGATATTAACACAGACGCAGCGATATTCCCTGGTTCTCGGCCGGATTCTGCACGCCTAGAACGTGCGTCCAATCGAGAAGCGGAAGGTACTGCGGCGTTCAAACAGAGGGGACGCCTGACCAGAGCGCGTAAGCGAATCAATGAAGGTTCTTTGGTTGGGAAACAGCGACCGGTCGACAACCACAGGAGGCTGAAGGAATGTTTCGGTGATCGTGGGATTGTACGCCCAATACAACCGGAACGGGGCGTTAACAACAGGCATCATGACCTGAAGTTCCACACCGGTGGACGTCCGGATTTTCTGCGTTCCGGATGCAATCCGGGCACGCGCGTCAAAGCCAGCGGACGGAAACTGCCCATTCAGTTCGCTGACGCGTCCCGGGTTCAAAGTCAGCTGGCCGGGAAGGGAGATGCGATTCATACCCGCATCGAAGAATCCTGCGACGATGACCGGTCCAAAGATTGGGATCCGGTACTCAAAGTTGGTTACTGCTTTGGTGTCGCCACCCGGGAAAATCAGCTGGTACGTGGGGATCTGAACCGTAACCGCGTCAAAGCCTTCTACGCCGTCCCTAATCACCCTCTGCGTTCGCGCGGTACCGTCGTTGTTCAGCACCGGCACAGGAGCAGAACTGGGAATATAGGCATAAGGCCCAATGCCCCAGATGTCGAAGCCGCGAACATCCATCTCGCCGCCCATATAGAAGCGATTAAATGGTGGAGCCGTCTTGCCCCCAAACCCGCTAACAAACTGACCGAGTACACGAGCACCAATTACGTGACCCTTCGCGAACCCGCGCCGGAAGTATTTGCCCTCTAGGGTGGGTTCGATCATGTTCACGTTGCCGCCAAGAACGCTGCCGGCAAAGGTAGTCGAAATGAACAGGGACTTGCCGCGCGACGGTGTAATCGGATGATCCACCGTGTTGTAGCTGAAAGAGGGGACGATCTTGCTTGTCTGGATGCCGCTCAGGGAGTTCGGTCCGCTCAGGCCCTGGAAGTTAATGTAGTTGAAGTATGCAGTTGCCGAATCAGTCAGAGTGCTGATGTTGGATGTGTCGAATCCATAGCTAAAGCCCAGCCGCGCAAAGCTAAGCTTCTTCATGGGATAGCTTAAAAACGACGTAAATCCGTAGCCATTCGAGACGTAGTTCAACAGATTCTGCGTGCCCAGCTGGTTGTACTGCGAAATCAGGTTGCGTCCTGAGAACAGAGAGACTTCGCGGGCCTGATCGTAGTTGAACCGCGTCGTGTACACCGTAAAGCCGACCGACATAGGACGATCAAGGAAGTAGGGCTCGGTGAACCCAAATGTCACGTTCCGGATGCGGTCGCCAAGTTGCGAATCCAGACTCAGCGTCTCGCCCAAGCCAAGAAAGTTGTTCGTCGAATACGAGAATCCAATAAAGCTTCCTGCGATTCCGGATACACCGCCATTCAGCTGGATCGAATTCTTCCCGCGTTCCTTCACCTTCAGAGTGATGTCCACGGTGCTGCTCTTGGGGTCGCGGCTAATCGTAGCCGCTTCTTCCGCTTTCAGCTGTTCAAAGTAGCCGAGCTGATTCAGGCGAAGGACGCTGATCTCCCACAGTCGAGTGTTGTAGATCTGCCCTTCATCGATCAGGATTTCGCGGCGTATCACCTTATCCCGGGTCGTCGTGTTACCGGAAAAATCGATGCGCCTCACGAAGAATTGCTTGCCTTCATCGATGTTGAAGGTCAGATCGATCTTATCGGTGCCAGGGAGCGGCTGGGGCTCCGGCTCCGGCACCATGTCAATGAAGCCAAATTCTCCATACAGCTTACGAAGGCCTTCCATGCCCTTTCGGAGTTTGGCTGTGGAGAACACGTCCCCCTCACTCATCCCGAAAATAGGCATCATTAAGGCATCGGCCGTCTTGAAGAGCTTCACACCCACAAAGTTGACCTTGTTCAGGTGGAACAGCTTGCCCTCTTCTACCTGAACTTTGATATCTGCGCGTTTGCCAGGTTTGTTTGGCATAAAGATCGGAATCTTCATA
>JACMLA010000280.1 GCA_014379815.1 Bryobacteraceae bacterium
AGCCCATCGGAGGTAGTGATTCTGAATACTTCGGGTCGGCTTACATCCGCGATCCTGCATCCCACGAATAGCTTCACTCCAGCTTCGCGGCACTCCTTCAGGAGCATGTCAAGTATGTCTACCGCTGAGCGATCGCAGAAAAGTTGTCCCAGCTTCTTCTCGTGCCATGGGATTTTGTACCGATGCACCATCCCGAGGAAATCCGCGGGCGTGTACCGGGCGAGAGCTGACTTTGCGTAATGGGGATTATTCGAGAGAAAGTTTTCAGGCCTCGTATGAAGGTTGGTGAAGTTGCACCGTCCGCCACCGGAAATAAGAATCTTACGCCCGGGCGACGCCGAGCCTTCAAGAACAACTACCTTGAGTCCGCGTTTGCCTGCCTCTGCCGCGCACATGAGCCCGGCAGCGCCAGCACCAAGCACAATGACGTCAGAATTGCGGTCCACCAGGTTGAATGCTAACAGCCCGACTCGGAGTAACCATTACCCGCCCACTTCGTACGATAAAAAGGTACACAGCGGAGGTGACACAAATGAACTGGCTGCACTCTTTGTTGCAGGATATGCGCTATGGCATTCGCCAATTGCGTCAGAGCCCTGGATTTACGGCCGTCGCGGTGCTGTCACTCGCGCTCGGCATCGGTGCCAACACGGCCATCTTCCAGCTGGTGGACGCTGTTCGCCTCCGCACACTGCCGGTGACTGATCCGCAGGAACTCGTGACGATCGACTTCAGGAGCGGATCTCAACGCTCGGGCTGGTCCTCCTCCCGTACTGCGAGGCTGACGTGGGCGCAGTGGGACCAGATCCAGTCTCAGCAGCAGGCCTTCACAGGTGTATTTGCCTGGAGCGCCACCCGTTTCAACCTTGCCTCGGGTGGGGAAGCCCGCTACGCCGAGGGAATGTTCGTAAGCGGCGACTTCTTCAGCGTTCTTGGTGTGTCGCCGGTGGTGGGCCGCACGTTTACGTCACAGGACGACACCCGCAGTTGCGGAAGCCCTGGCGCGATACTGAGCCACGCCTTCTGGCAAAGAGAGTTTGGCGGCAATCCATCAATTCTGGAACGTACAGTCAGTCTCCAGGGACGAGCCTTCCCCATCGTCGGTGTCACTCCTCCGGAGTTCTTCGGCGTGGAAGTAGGCCGCCGGTACGATGTCGCCATTCCGCTCTGCGCAGACCCTCTGTTAGCCGAAGATGGCAAGGGTCGAATCCCGCTCCGACATGCCTGGTGGCTGGCCATGATGGGCAGGCTGAAGCCCGGCTGGTCACCAGAAAAGGCCGCATCGCATCTGCAGACCCTGTCTCCCGGAATCATGCGGGCGACATTGCCCCCGACTTACAAGCCGGACTCGGCGAAGCGATATCTTGCTAACAAACTGGAAGCAACGGCAGGCGGGACGGGTTTCTCGAATCTTCGCCGGCAGTATGAACGGCCACTATGGCTGCTACTCGCAACCACGGGTCTGGTGCTTCTGATCGCCTGCGCAAACCTGGCGAATCTGCTGCTCGCGCGCGCCAGCGTTCGCGAAAGAGAGGTGGCAATCAGACAGGCCATTGGAGCATCCCGCGGCCGTTTGATCCGGCAACTTCTGTCGGAAAGCCTGCTGCTGGCAGTGGCCGGAGCTGTGCTCGGTGCCGGTCTGGCTCAGGTTTTAAGTCGTGGACTTGTGGCTTTCCTCACTACCGCGAATAGTCCGCTGTTCGTCGGCCTTGGAATCGACTTTCGTGTTCTTGGTTTCACCTCGTTGCTCGCCGTACTGACGTGTGTTCTCTTTGGACTCCTGCCCGCCTTGAGAGCCACACAAATCACACCTGCCTCCGCGATGCGAGCGGGCGGCCGCGGTACAACGGCGGGACGAGAGCGGTTCGGACTCCGCCGAGTGCTGGTAGCGACGCAGGTCGCCCTCTCGCTGGTTCTTCTCGTCGGTGCGTTGCTTTTCACGGGCAGCTTTCGAAATTTAATGACTACCGATGCCGGCTTTCAGGCTGAGGGCGTGCTCGCAGTCCAGCTCGATCTTTCTACACAGAAGTACGGTACGGAGCGTATTCGCGTGGTGCACCAGGAGCTCCTGCGAAAGCTGGCGGCTCGTCCCGGTGTTGTTTCAGCCGCGCAGGTATTTTTCACACCCGTTAGCAACAGCGGCTGGAACAACAGCATCGGGCCTGATGGCAGCGTGGCGGCAACCAGTGGAAAGGAGTCCCAATTCACTCGGGTAGGTCCCGGCTACTTTAAGACACTGGGCACTCCATTGCTGGCCGGACGCGATTTCACTGATCGGGACAATGCCTCTTCTCCGAAAGTTGCCATC
>JACMLA010000281.1 GCA_014379815.1 Bryobacteraceae bacterium
GAACATTCACTGAGGAGCCTGAGCCGGTGACTGCTCCGACGACGTCTTTGAGCGTACTCCAGAGGTCGAGACGCGTCGACTGGATGGCCGGAGCCAGCCCGAAAAGAATTCCGGTGATGAGGGCGAGTGCAAAATCAAATGCGAGGATCCGCATGTCTGGCGTCGCTCTCAACATCATGGACGTACCGTCCTGCTGGATAAAGCTAAGCAAGCCGCGGATGGTCCAAACGGCGAGCAGGAGGCCAACGGCTCCACCGGTAAACGAGAGCAGCAGGCTCTCGATAAGCAGTTGACGGACCAGCTGTGCGCGTGAAGCTCCGATGGCGAGTCGCACGGCTATTTCTTTGCGACGGGCCACGGCACGCGCGACCAGCAGGTTCGCCACATTGAAGCACGCAATAACAAGCACCAGTACAACCATCCCCATCAGCACGAGCAGCGCCGTCCGATAACTTTCGCGTGTTTGCGAGTAGCCGGTAGCGGCAGGCTCCATGCGAACTTTTCGCTTCAGAAAACGGTCGCGGTTGTACGCGTTCATATCCGGCGTATTCTTCACCTCCTCATTGAGGATCTGCATGAAGAGAGGCTGGAGGGAAGACTGTGCCTTTTCGAGAGTAAAACCGGGCTTCATGCGGGCGAATATCTGAATCCACTGGCTGCGGCGATCTCCAATGCTGTCCCATCCTGGTGTCATCAGTGGCTTCATCTGAATCGGTACACGGATATCGGGTGCGCGGGAAGGGTCGAGTCCATTGAAACCGGCGGCAGATACACCCACTACTGTCATTGGGTAGTTGTTGACGAGGAGCTTGCTGCCTATGACTTTGGGGTCAGCGTTAAATCGATTGACCCAGTAATGGTGACTGAGTACGACGACGGGATGGCCTTTGTAGACGCGGTCGTCTTCCTCCGGACTCAGCACGCGACCGATCGCGGCCTTGACTCCAAGTGCCTGAAAATAGTTGCCGGATACCAGCTCTGAGTTGACTCGCTCGGTGCGTCCGTTAAAGCTGAGGGAGGATGGCGATTGATACCGGCAAAAGACAGATGAGAACGCTTCTGATTTTTTGGCGAAGTCCTGATACATCGGGTAGGATGCGGCGCGGGAGCCCCGATTGTTTCCCATATGCGGGCCTGTGGACCAGATCATAACGAGCTGTTCTGGCTGGCTGACCGGAAGAAGGCGAAGAATCAGCTGGTCGAGGAGGGTGAATATCGCGGTGTTCGCGCCAATGCCGAGTGCGAGCGATAGCACGGCCACCAGCGTGAACATCGGACTACGCAGCAGGGTTCGAACGGCGTACCGGAAATCAAGAAGAAGGGCGCTCATCGGGTAAGTATACGGAAACGATCCTGCCAAGTTACGCAGAATGTTCAGGGGCGGCGGAGAGTTGGCATGAGATGCAATAGAATTCATGCATGAGGAAAGAGAATCGGCGGACATTTCTGACGGCGGGCGTGGCAGGGCTGGTATTGGCCGGGCGGGCCCGTGGTGCGCATGCGGTCAGGCTGGGCGGTCCGGTTTTTTTGAAAAGCGAAGATCCGGAAGAACTCGCGCGAGAACATCAGCGTCTCGGGTACACCGGAGCTTATTGTCCGGCTGCGAAGGTGGAAGACACGGAGCGCGTGCGCGCTATTGAAAAGGCTTTTAAAAGTGCCGGCGTGTCCATTGCGGAAGTCGGAGCGTGGGTCAACATGCTCGATCCGGATCTGGAAAAGCGTCGCAAAAATCTGGAGTATGTAACACAGCGGCTTGCCCTTGCTGACGCCGTGGGTGCGCTGAATTGTGTCGACATTGCGGGCTCGTATAACAAAGATGTCTGGTATGGACCTCATCCAAAGAATCTTTCGCCTGAATTCTTTGATGCCACGGTCGAGAACTGCCGGAAGCTGATTGACGCGGTGAAGCCGAAACGCACAAAGCTGACCATCGAGATGATGGGCTGGATCGTGCCCAACGGACCGGAGTCATATTTGAAGCTGATCAGGGCCGTCGACCGTCCCGCGTTTGCAGTCCACATGGATATCTGCAACGTCGTTAACTCACCAGAACGCTTCTACGATAATGCTTCGTTTACCGCGGAGTGTTTTTCGAAACTCGGACGCTGGATACAGTCGTGCCACGCCAAGGATCTTGAGTGGAAAGCCGAGATGAACATGCACTTCGTCGAGGTGATTCCGGGCCGCGGATCCCTTGACTACACCACCTATCTTCGCGAGATCGCGAAGCTGCCGCATCGTCCTCCCCTGATGCTGGAACATTTGAAGACAGCGGCGGAATACGACGAAGGAGCGGCTTACATACGAAAAACCGGAGCTGCGGCGGGAGTTCTTTTCTCGTAGCCGACGGGCTGCTATCCTGCGGCTGATCAGCGTGCAGGGATTCTGGCGCAGTCTTCTTCGTTTTGAAACAGATAAAGTCGCGCCAGGGACAGCTCTGCGCAACGCGATCGGAGTGGCTTTGCCTCTGGCTCTTGGAGGAGCGCTCGGCCACGTAGGAAGTGGACTGATCGCCGGCACTGGTGCACTGAACGTGTCCTTTACCGACGGACGCGATTCCTATGTGCAAAGGGCAGAGCGCATGGTAGA
>JACMLA010000282.1 GCA_014379815.1 Bryobacteraceae bacterium
AGTCGCAAGATGATTGCGGATTTCGTCGGCCAGGACACCCACACTGGGGCCCGCTTCCTGGATGCTCTCTTCAAGGACTTCAACGTCACCAACGCCCCTTCTACAGAACTGATCGTAAGCAGCTTTATTTCGATGGCCCAGGGCCTGACGATGCGCCAGATCGTCGAACCAGATTCCCTGCCGGAGACTGTAGTCCGTGAGTCGTTAGCGCTTTATTTTGACAGCGTGATTACGTCCTGCATTCCACAGTTGCGCAAAGCCCCACCCCGCGCCGACCAGGTTCCGGTAAACGACGATAAAAGCCAGTTGTCATAATGTAGGCGTGCCCCGCGCCGATGCCGATTCGCTGACAGAAGAGGCTCTTTTAAGTCACATGGCGCGACTGCCTCATGGCCGCGCATCCTTCAAACAACTTGCACGCGAACTTGGCGTCAAAGGTCCGGGCAAGTCCGGGCTCGACGATACTCTCCGCGAACTAGTAGAGAGAGGCGACCTCATTGAGCTGCGTTCCGGCTATGCACTCACCAGCATGTCTCGGGAGTTCACTTCCGGTGTACTGCGAATGCACCGTGACGGCTACGGATTCGTCGTTCCCGATCGTCCGGTAATCGGCATGACCAGCGACCTGTTCATCCCGCCGGAGTCGGCCGGACGTGCGATGCATGGCGATAAGGTTCTTGCCCGCATCGTGCGCATCGAAGCGACAGGCCGCGCCGATGGCGAAGTCCTTCGGGTCCTGAAGCGAGGGCATGTCACTGTAGTTGGCGAATTCATCATCAAGCGCCAGGGCTGTTTCGTCAAGCCTCACGACGATCGTCTCCAGCAATGGATCGAAATTCCGGAAGGTATGGAGATGCCAGCCTCGCGTCAAAGCATCCATCGCGTTGGCATTGAGCCCAGGAAACTGGCAGCGGTGGAAGATCTGGACGGCCTGATCGTCAACGTCGAGATTGTGGACTTCCCGGAACACGCAGGCGAAAGTCCGGTCGGCAGAGTGATCGAAGTCCTGGGCCACCCGGACGACTTCGGGATTGATGTCGAGGTCATCATCCGAAAGTTCCACATACCGCATCAGTTCCCACCCAGCGTTCTGGAGCAGGCAAGCAGTTTTGGCCAGACTATCCCAGCAGAAGAGATCGCCTCCCGCCGCGACTTTCGTGACCTGCAGATCGTCACCATCGATGGCGAGACCGCTCGGGATTTCGACGATGCCGTGTGGGTAGACAGGTTACCCAACGGCAACTACGCACTTCATGTGCACATTGCCGATGTCAGCTATTACGTCCGCCCAGGCTCCCCTATCGATCGCGAGGCAGCCATGCGCGGCACCAGTGTCTACTTCCCGGACCGCGCCGTCCCTATGCTCCCTGTCGAACTATCGACGGAACTCTGCTCTTTGAAGCCGCAAGTGGATCGCCTTGTCCTGTCCGCCCTTATGGAACTGGATCCCAAAGGCGACGTCGTCCGGCAGGAGTTCGTGCGAGGCGTAATTCGCTCTGCCGAACGCATGACATACACCGGCGTGTGGGGTCTGCTGGAAGGCGATACTTCGTTGCGCGAACGATACGCGCCGCTGGTGGAACGCTTTGAGCTAATGGGTGAACTGGCGAAGATTCTCAATCGTCGCCGCATGCGGAGAGGCTCTATCGATTTCGATATGCCGGAAGCTGTTATCGAGTTTGATCCTGACGGCCAGATGACCGGTGTGAAACGCGCGCCTCGCAACTTCGCGCACCGGATCATCGAAGAATTCATGCTGTCCGCCAACGAGGCAGTAGCGAGCCACCTGAGTCAGCTCGAGTTTCCTTCCATCTACCGCATCCATGAGCAGCCCGCCGCGAATCGTCTTGCCGATTTCGAGGAGATTGCCTCCAGTTTCGGGTACTCGCTGGTCGAAGGTGCAGGTGTTCCATCCAAGAAGTTTCGAACCGTAACCAGACATCGGGATGGGCGCAAATCGGCTAAAGAAACCAAAGTAAAAGAGCAGGACTTCACGGTCTCTTCGCGCGCTTACCAGAAGCTGGTAGCGAGGCTGCAGGGCCAGCCGGAAGAACGAATCCTGACATACCTGATGCTGCGTTCGCTGAAGCAGGCAAAGTACAGCGAGGTGAATAAGGGTCACTTTGCTCTTGCCGCGCCGATGTACACCCACTTCACGTCTCCCATCCGGCGGTACCCCGACCTGATCGTTCATCGCGTGCTCGGAACCTGGCTTCAACAATCGGAACCTCAGTTACGGGAAGACCGCTTGCGCGTGATCGCAGATGAGTGCTCCACCACAGAGCGCCGCGCCGACGAGGCAGAACGCGAACTGGTTGAGTGGAAAAAAGCCAAATTCATGGAGGACCACGTTGGAGAGCAGTTCAAAGCGCTCGTCATCAGCACCACGCGTTTTGGCTTCTTCGTAGAGCTCGAACAGTACTTTGTCGAAGGCCTTGTCCCAATTGAAACGATCCCCGGAGACCGGTACCACTACAGCGAAACGACGCGGCGCATCTCTGGCGATCGCACGAAGCTGGAGTTTGCGATCGGCGATCATGTCGACGTGGTCCTGGACCGTGTGGAACCAATGGATCGGAAATTACAGTTTTCTCTCGTTGAGCCGGAGCGGGAGCGCCGAAAGAAACGTCGGCGCGAATGAAGTGAAATGGCTTTGGCCTGACCGTAGTCCAATGCGGGGAGGAGCCAGACACCATGCGATGGATACCGGGTGGAGTGAGTGGAGACGTTGAAGACCAGCGCGGGGGTGGCGGTGGTGGCATGGGTTTCGGCGGCGGTCGCGGCGTTGGAATCGGTGGACTGCTGATCGCTGGCGTCCTCAGCGTCATCTTTGGACGAGACTTTATAACGCCTCTGCTGTTCTCAGGCGGCGAAGCTCAGCCCACCGGACAGGCCCGTCCCGTAGATGACGCACGTAGCCGCGCAGAGGAGCCCAAGGTGCAGTTCGTATCCTTTGTCCTCGATGATGCACAGAACACCTGGACCAAATTACTGGGAGAACGCTACCAGCGTGCCCGCCTCGTTTTGTTCCGCGATGTTGTGCAATCCGCGTGTGGTTCAGCAGATTCGGCTACCGGTCCGTTCTACTGTCCGGGCGACCAGAAAGTGTACATCGACCTTTCCTTTTACGACGAGCTTGACCGGCGGTTCGGTGCGCCGGGAGACTTCGCGCAGGCATACGTCCTCGCCCATGAGGTAGGGCATCACGTTCAGACTCTGCTCGGCATCTCTGGCAAAGTGCGTCGGGCACAACAGGGAAATCCCGGTTCCGCAAACCAGCTCTCCGTCCGGCTGGAACTGCAGGCAGATTGTTTCGCAGGCGTCTGGGGCCATAGCACCAAGCAGCGAGGCATTCTGGAGGCAGGCGATGTCGAGGAAGGTTTAGCCGCAGCAGCAGCAGTAGGTGACGACCGTTTGCAGAAGCAGGGCCGGGGCACCGTGTCGCCGGAATCCTTCACTCATGGCTCCTCCGAACAGCGCATGTCGTGGTTCCGCAAGGGTTTCGAATCAGGAGATGTACAGGCCTGCGATACCTTTCAGGCACAGTAACTACGTCAGGAGGCGCTGCCACCGGCGCTTGCCGCGTGATATCCTGATGACGATTCGTGTTCAGCCGGCATCATAAAAAGGCGCGGCTGCTCTTCGCGCTCGCAGATATTCTGCTGATCGCACTGGCATTCGAAGCCGCTTACCAAACGCGAAGCTTACTCCCCATCGAGCGGGATTTCTTTTTCACAATTCAGACCAAGGCACTTCTGCTGGGCGCGGCGGTCGTTGCGTGGCTGCTGATCGGCGACTGGCTGGAAGTCTACGACCGGCTGGATGCCGCCCATCCTCTGGTGATATTGCGCGATACGTTCCGGCAGGTCACGCTGGGCACAATCGCTCTGGTCCTATTGCAGTACCTGTTGAGGCTGGACCTGAGCCGCGCATTCATGATCCTGTTCTTCACCTACAGCTGGGCACTGCTTTGCCTGTTCCGATGGAAGTCAGGCAGCCTGGTCGGGTTGATACGAAGAGAGTTCGGAGCTTCTCATTTCGTGATGGTCGTCGGCACGGGTGAGCCCGCATTGCGTATGGGCCGGCTCCTTGAGCAGTCTTTGAAATACGGCGTCCGGCTGATGGGTTTCTTTCAGCTGGAATCCGGGTCATCGGGCAACCCTTTGCAGCTAGACCACGAGTATCCGGTCTACCCAGTCTCATCACTACCCGACATCCTGAATCGTCACATTGTCGACGAGATCATCTTTGCGGTAGACGCCCGTTACCTCGCAGGACTCGAAGAGATGTTCCTGCTGTGCGAAGAGGAAGGCGTGCGAACACACATGGCCGTCGCGTTCTTCCCACACGTCAACAGCTCGGTGTACCTTGACCGGCTGGGATCGGCACCTCTTCTCACGTTTTCTCCAGGCCCGCACGACGAGGTGCTGCTGCTGGTGAAGCGCGTCATGGATGTCCTGCTGGCGGCGACAGCTCTCCTGATCCTGTCTCCGCTGATGGTCATTGTTGCTCTGCTGGTAAGGACGACATCCCCTGGTCCGGCAGTTTTTCGGCAGACACGTTGCGGCTTAAACGGTCGCCGCTTCGTCTGCTATAAATTCCGCTCCATGTGCGAAGGAGCGGAGTCGATGCGAGCAACGATCGAGCATCTGAGTGTTCGCGATGTGGCTTTCAAAATCAAAAACGATCCCCGGCTCACCCCGATCGGCGGGGTGCTTCGAAAGTTCTCCATTGACGAATGGCCACAGCTCTGGAATGTCCTGAAAGGCGAGATGTCTCTGGTGGGTCCACGTCCGGCCGTACCCGATGAAGTGGAACGGTACAAACGCTGGCAGCGACGACGTCTGCGTATGCGTCCCGGACTAACGTGTCTCTGGGCGATTCAGGGCCGCGACAATCTGGATTTTGAAACCTGGATGAGGCTGGATATGCAGTACATCGACGCGTGGTCTCTCGCGCTCGACTGGAAGATCATCCTGCGCACGATTCCGCAGGTACTGCTGGGTAGGGGAGCTAACTGACAGATGGAACTGATACCGACACAGGACGAAGTACTCGGGCTGCTGAGGGACTGCGGGGCGCTGCGCACGGGCCACTTCGAATCGCCCACGGGCCTGCACTCGGAGGAGTATTTGAACGTTCCTTTGGCCATGCGCTACTACCAGCATGCGCGAACATTGGGCGTTGCGCTGAGTCGAAAAGTCCGGGCGCACACGGAATTACGCGCCATGATCAGTCAGCTCTCCATCGTCTCTCCGGGCACCGGTGGAATCCCTGTCGCCTACGCGGTGTGTGAAGCGCTTCGTGCTCATCAGGTGTACTGGGCCGAACGCGATTCTCCCGAACTCCCACTCCATTTCCGGCAGGGAATCAGCGAAAAGAGAGGCGAGAAAGTTCTGATGGTCGACGACATCCTGCGAACCGGCCGCCGCTTCACAGAACTTCGTAAAATGCTCGAGCGAATGGGCGACCAGGTGGTCGGTGTCGCCGCAATGGTGTATCAACCCAACCCGGAAACCCCCGACTTCGATCCGCTTCCCTTTTTCTACCTCGCGCGTCTAACCGGCAAGTACTGGCAGAACCCTGCCGATTGCGAGCTTTGCCAGTCGGGTATGCCGCTGGAGACTGTAGAGTACTGACAAGAGTGAGACGTGCCTGATGGTGCAGATCCGGATCCTCTCCGAGCATTTTCGAATCGATGGGGGGCAGCTTGGATTCCTTTACCTTCCATCGCTTCAGCCCGATCCACTGAAGAACCCCGCCTCGTCATCCAGCCCAGCCGACGATGTGACATTTGAACTGGCAGAGTGTGTTTCCACTGATCTTTTTCGAGTTGACCTTAAGAGGGATGGACTGTATCTGATCCAGTTTGGAGGCTGCTCCATGACCCATCTGCCAAGTAGTCACCAAAGTCAACCCTCGAATGTAAAGCGTACCGATGTCCTGGTGACACAGGATGACCTTGCCTCCTGCGAGATGACCTTGCGCATTGATAACGAGTGCCTGTATCAGGTTGTGCTCTTCCGGAATGGCATCCGGGCGCCTGATATGCGGGCCCTGATGTTTCAGGATGAACTCACTGTAGAAGTGCGTAGTGACGAGTCAGGATCTTTTACACTTCTCGATGATCCGAAAGAGCTGTTTGTCTCGTTTGACGAGGACCTGATGGCCACTATCTCCTGTTGGAGCAGAACGGGAGTTTATACACAGCTTCTTTCGATGCCTTCTTATTCCCCACTGCAGGGGACCGCTCAGCCTCCAGTTTGTGACACAAAGGCTGTTCCGTGAACGAAACCGCCGGCCCGCAGAATCGTCGTACAATCGGGTCAACAATGCGAGTGACGGTCAACCACGATAAAGGTCTCCAGGGTGCGACACAGGTCGTGAATGAATCAGCCGATCAGCTGCTCGCCAGTGCCGCGACCGGTCCGGTTCAGATTACCGATATTAAGCGGGAATGGGCTGGATCGACGATGGATTTCGCGTTTACTGGTCGGATGGGATTTTTTAGTGCACCGATCAAAGGGAAGATCTACGTAACGGACAAAGACGTGACGATAGATGTAGAACTGCCCGGCATGCTAAAAGCGTTCATGCCGGAAGAAAAGGTTCGTGCCCAGGTAGAAAGCCGCGTCCGAGGATTATTGAACGCCTGACTTTGATCAGGCGAAACGAAACTTTCCCGGGATTTTTGACTTTACGTAGAAGTTCCGGCCGAAGTAAAGTGTCCGACAGGCCAGTGTGTGGCCTTACATGCGTCCCGTCATCGCATACTTTCTTACAGCAGCCTCGTTGGCTTTCGCCGCTTCCTCCGCCTACGCCGCGGATACTACGCTAATTCTCCAGTTCGAGCAACCCCACTCCGAACGCACCCTGACAGAAACACGCAACGAGCTTGGAACCGTAATGCGGAGCGCTGGCTTCACATTCGACCTCAAGCTATTCAGTGAGCTCGGTCCGACCTCAGAGTTCACCAACTTGATGGTCATCAAGTTAAAAGGCCGCTGCAAGCTGGATGCAGGTCCAGCGCCAAAACCGGAACGCACCGCCCTTGCCTTTACGCACATCTCGGATGGTCGCGTGCTCCCGTTCATAGAAGTTTCCTGCGACCGGGTGCGGGGCATCATTCGCCCCATCATGTGGGGAGAACAATTTCGCACCGCAGATGAGTTGATGGGCCGTGCCCTCGCCCGCGTCATCGCCCACGAGATCTACCACGTGATGACAGGCACGAAACATAGTGGAGGAGGCATAGCACACCATTCTCTGACCGGCACTCAGCTGATCGCGAATGACCTGTTCTTTCGCGCCGAGGATCTGGAACGCATGGTCCAGAGTAACGCCTCCCCGGAGCCACCTACCGAGTAGATCCCGGGTCTCGTACAAACTAGAGGGATGCGCCGCAGAAGCTTCCTCGCAGTTTCCGGGTCGGTGCCTATTTCGGCGGCTGGAACCTCTGCTGCAGTAAGTGACACAACAGGCGACCCAGCCGGTGAGCGCATCTTTGCCTACGGCGACGGGATACCTTACACTCCGGCCGAGTACGCAGCCCTGCTTAGCAAAGTGGTTAGGGACAGTGCGGTGGAATCCGACGAGTACTCCCGCGGCGGTGTGGTCAGCAAGCTCGAAACCCGCATGGCGAGTCTGCTTGGGAAGGAAGCCGCCGTGTGGCTCCCAACAGGAACGCTGGCCAATCACATGGCGATCCGGCTGCATTGCGGAAACAGGCGACGCGCACTGGTGCAGGCAGAAAGCCATTTGTACCGGGATTGTGGCGACTGCGCGCAAACTCTCAGCGGCATCAACCTGGTTCCTCTGGCATCCGGGAAAGCCACCGTCACGGTAGAAGAAATCGAGGCAGCCGCAAACGAGTCGCACCTGGGTAGGGTGGATACTCCGCCTGGCGCGATTCAGATCGAGACTCCCGTACGAAGACGGCGTGGAGAGCGTGCCAACTTTGGCCAGATGCAGCGAATCTCCACGTGGGCACGGGAGCGCCAGATTGGCCTGCATCTCGACGGCGCCAGGCTGTTCCTCGAGTCGGCCTACACCGGAAAGCAGATCAAAGAGTACACAGCGCTTTTTGATACCGCCTACGTCTCGCTCTACAAGTACCTGAATGCCGGTAGCGGTGCGATTCTCGCAGGCCCTGCCACACTCTTAAAAGACCTGTATCACGCGCGCCGGATGTTTGGAGGTGGACTGCCCCAGGTATGGCAATACGCGGCAATCGCGCTTCACACTCTGGAAGGTTTTGAAACCCGTTACCGTCGTGCGGTCGAGACGTCCGAAAAAGTAATTGCGCGACTTGCCGCTAACCCTACCTTCCAGATTGAGCGTGTGCCGGACGGAACGAACGTGTTCCTGTTCCGGGTATTCAATGTGAATCCGCCCGTCTACCAGTTACGCCTCGAAACCGCAGGCATCAGCGCACGTGTCCCTGTGAACGACGTGTTTCTGCTTCAGGTAAATGAGACGTGGAATCGACTCCCGGCGGACGACATCTACGGCAGGTTTATTGCGGCGCTTGGCTAAAGCAAAAAATGGCGGACTGTTGCCAGCCCGCCTTTTCGATTGTGTCTACGCCTGTGCTTAGGATCAGGTGAAAGAGTAAAGTGCGATTGCCGGACCGGGGCTGGAGACAAGTTCCTCTCCGCCAGCGCCTACAGGAACAACTTCACCCTCGAGAGACTCGGTGGGCTTGTTGACCTGACGGCAGAAGATACCCGTGTCGCCGAGATAGATCTCGAGTTCCGCAGGCCTTGGCAGCGTGCCCTGGATGATCGCGTCCGAAAGCGGGTCTTCGATGTACTTCTGGAGCGCGCGACGGAGCGGACGAGCCCCGTAGTTTCGCTCGGTGTTTTTCTCCAGAACATACCGAGCTGCTTCGTCCAGCAGGCGAATCCGGATCTGCTTGTCGACCAGATTCAAGTTGATCTGATCCACCAGCAGATGGATAATCTTCAGGAGGTCGTCATCGCTGAGCGACGTAAAGAGAATGGTCTCATCCAGGCGATTGAGAAACTCGGGATTGAACGCTCTCTTAACCTCGGCCATCACCAGATCTTCCACCTTTGCAGGGATGGAATCGGAAGGAGCCGCGAAACCAATACCCTGACGCTTCTCAAGGTGGCGCGCACCCAGATTCGACGTCATGATAATGATCGTATTCTTGAAGTCAACGCTATTACCCAGTCCATCGGTTAGCTGGCCGTCTTCGAATACCTGCAGCAGGATGTTGTAAACATCCGGATGGGCTTTCTCGATCTCATCCAGCAGGACGATGGAGTAGGGCTGCCGCTTCACGCGCTCTGTTAGCTGGCCGCCTTCTTCGTAGCCGACATAGCCCGGAGGCGAACCGATCAGCTTCGAAACCGAATGCTTCTCCATGAACTCCGACATGTCAAAGCGGATTAGCGATTTCTCGCTGCCAAAGAGAAATTCAGCCAGAGCACGCGCTACTTCTGTCTTGCCGACGCCAGTCGGTCCGAGGAACAGGAAGGAACCAGCGGGTCGCTTTGGAGATTTCAGGCCTGCACGCGACCGCCGAATCGCCCTTCCCAGTGCGCTGATTGCTTTGTTCTGACTGATCACGCGGCGGTGGAGTTCTTCCTCGATCCGCATCAGCTTATTGACTTCTTCCTCGCGGATCGCCGTCATGGGAACGCCCGTCCACCGGGCGACCACGTCTTCTATATCGTTCTTGCCCACAACACCGGTAGACGTGTCGTCGAGGTTGTACTTCTCCCTCAGGAGGCGAAGGTTTTCCCGCTCTTTGCGCTCCTCATCGGAGTAGAAACGCGCCTTTTCGAACTCGTGATTGGCGATGGCGGTTTCCATGCGATGCACGATGAATTTGATTCGTTTCTGGATGTCGGAGACGTCAGGCGGAAGAGTCGTCTGCCGTAGTTTGACCCGGGCTCCCGCCTCATCGATCAAATCAATTGCTTTGTCTGGCAGAAAGCGATCCGGAATGAAGCGACTGGACGTGTACACGGCCGATTCAATGGCATCGTCGGTATACGCCACAGCGTGGAACTTCTCG
>JACMLA010000283.1 GCA_014379815.1 Bryobacteraceae bacterium
GCAATAGGCAATTCGACCTACCATGCCGGTTATGTCCGCGGCGAAAAGCGTTTCTCGAAGGGCCTGTCGTTTCTTGCGCACTTTACGTGGTCGAAGTTCCTCGACGATGTGGCGGCGGCTAACGAATACGGCGATCCGCAGAGTTACATGGATGCGTATAACCGTCGGCTCGACAAGTCGCTCTCCGGCACGGACGTCCCGTTTCGCACAGTAATCAGCGTGCTTTACGAGGTCCCGCGAGTCCGCTTCAATCGCGTGCTGGGTGCCATAGCCAGTGGCTGGAAAGCGGGAGCCTTCGGCACTTGGCAATCCGGCGCTCCCTTTACGGTTGTCACTCTCGCCAATACAACCAACGCCTTTTCCGCTGGGCCTCAGCGGGCTGACCTGGTTGGCGACCCAGAGCCTTCAAACGGCGACCGAACGCCCGGGAGATGGTTTAACACGGCAGCTTTCGCAAATCCACGACAGTTTCAGTTCGGAAACTCACCGAGATCGGTCCTCCGCGGAGCTTTCCAGCAAACGGTAGACGTCACGCTGGCCAGAGAGTTTGTAGTGACGGAACGCTACCGTGCCGACCTGCGGGGAGAGTTCTACAACGTCATGAACCATGCCAACTTCGACGTCCCCGGACACACTCTTGGCTCGTCTGATTTTGGCACAATTCTAAGCTCCCGCAACCCCCGCACCGTGCAGCTAGGTCTGCGGGTTAGCTTTTAAACTTCTGAAGAATGGCAAAAGGAGGCGTCGATGAACAGGCAAACGTCCGAGATCGAACATACCGGCCCAATCACGATTCGCTTTGAAAAAGTTCAAGGGGTACCAGCTCCATTTGAACGTAGTCTTCATTTGATTTTGCAGACTGCAATCCGCGATCAGTATGCTTCAGGTGCCTGCCTTTACGAATTGGAGGGGTCGAATACCTTGTCGGCTCGGGACACCTTGCGTACCGATTCGGATGGCGAGGACCAGCGTCTGGAGACTGCCAGCCTCGAGCTCTCGAAAGCCTCGTCAGCATGGCTGCTCCAGCTTGCAGAACCTGTGCTCATTCCAGAGGCGGCAACGGACGCGCGGATCATTGATTTTCCCGAGATGCTGTTGTACCGCTATGCGGCTTTGGCCGTTGTTCCACTGCGCAAACGGAATGCTTTACACGGTATCCTGACAATCGGTTGGGAGAACGCGAATTCCCTGAACACCCCGCCACACATGGTCCGCCTTGCAGCCCTGGGAAACTCGGCGGCAGCTCTTCTCACACGATCAAGTGAGTCGAAGTCGGCGGCGCATCTCGCCAGCAAGCTGGTTAGGCTTGAGTCGGACCTCGCGGACTGGAAGATTTCGGAGCGGGCAGCTGGAGTATTGTCGTCAGACCTATGGACTGATGACGTAGTGATGACTCTCCACGATCATGTGCAACGAGTTCTGCAGTCGCCCGACAATAGTCTGCTGGCTCTGGAGCGCCAGGTCGCTGAGCTCGAGAGCGCATTGAAAGATCGCAAGCTGCTTGGGCAGGCCAAAACTGTTCTGCAAAACTCGTATACGATGACCGAGGAAGAGGCATACCTGCACCTGCGAAACACCAGCCGGCGCACGAGGCGCGCATTGCGGGATATTGCCGACGATATTCTGCGAACACAGGGGCTCGATGCCAGGAGATCAGCATGAAACGCCGAACATTTTTACTGGCAGCCGGTGGCACTGCGGCTGCTATTTATGGCCGGGCACCGCTTTCTTCTATTGAGAGAGTAGACCGTGCGCTCAGCGGTGGCGATGTCGACAGGCCAGCAATCTCGTTGTGGCATCACTTCGGGCCACAGACACCTCAGGACCACGCCCGGCGAACACTTGAGTTTCACAAGGCGTATCGAACGGACCTGATCAAAGTCATGAGTGACTTTCCGTATCCAAAAAGCCCCGGGGCGTGGCATGAGTTGAAGGAAGAACGGAATCCGTTTCCCAACCAGCTCCGTGCTCTGGATCTGATCCGCCGGGACGTTGGCAATCGGGTCTATTTCATCGAAACTCTGTTCAATTCGTGGAACGTTGCCGAGAAACTGTCCAGTCGTGACGAGGTACGCCGTTTAAAGGAGAGTGACCCAACCGCGCTGCTTCATGCTCTCGACGTCATCACAACATCTCAAATTCACCACGCAAAACAGGCTCTTGCCGCAGGTGCCTCCGGAATTCTGCTCGCAGTTGCAAATGCCAACAATAAAGACCTCTCGGTCGACGACTACTTACGGTTCAGCGCGCCTTTTGACCGTCGGATTCTCGAGGCGGTTTCCCATGCAAAAATCAACATCCTTCACCTGCATGTAGACCGCACGCACGTCGCTGCAGTACGTGATCTGCCGGCCGCTGTCGTCAACTATTCGTTACATGTGACAGGGATCTCATTGAGTGAGGCCCGGAAACAATTTCCGGAGCGCGTTCTTATGGGAGGCATCGACGAGGTAAACTACCGAACATTAAGCGTCCCGGAAATCCGGTCTCAATGGAAAGCGGCGCACACCGCAAGTGGGGCCAAGTTTTTGTTGTCACCAGGGTGCTCGGTGCCAAATGAAACTTCCCCTGAAGATTTAAGGAAGCTTGAGCAAGCGGTTCGGAGCTAGTGAGCCGCCGCCAGTTAGGCCTACATAGATCCTCCACTTTCGATCGGTCTGGTAGAGTGTAGGCAATGTGGAAATGCGTTGCAGCGGCACTGTCCATCGCTGGATGGAGTTTTTGCCTGTCTGCGTGTGGCTCAAGCGAGGGTAGCGGACAGCTTACTCTGCGAAATGTCTCTTACGATCCTACGCGCGAGTTTTACCAGGAGATCAACTCCCGGTTTGCCGAAAACTGGAAAGCAAGTACAGGCGGTTCAGTACAGATTGAGCAGTCGCATGGGGGATCTGCGAAGCAGGCGAGGGCGGTAATCGACGGCCTTGAGGCGGACGTAGTCACACTGGCGCTGGCCTTCGATATCGACACCATCGGAGAGCGGGCAAAACTCA
>JACMLA010000284.1 GCA_014379815.1 Bryobacteraceae bacterium
GTGTTGTGCGCCAGATGACCGGCGAAGTCATCAGTACTGAGCTGGTTCTCCGGATCCAGGCCTTTCTCGCGCAGGTAAGCGGCCCATTTTTCCAGGATCGGCCAGTATTTTAGAGCATAGTCCGCATTGCCATCTTTCTTTCCAAGTGCAGCAAGCAGAATGAGCATATTCCCGCTTTCCTCAACGGGCATTTGATTTTCCTCGGAACGCTCCCCGCCACCGTAGGTCTGGCCATTCGCCAGAGGGTAGGTTCCAAGGTCATGAGGTGCGTAGGGCCACGGCCAGCGCGGGAGACTTGCATAGTCAAGGATTGGCGTTAGCTGTGCCTTTAGAAGACTTGGATTGAAGTAGAGGAAAAACGGGGCCGACGGATAGGTGACATCCACGGTGTTAATGGATCCGTTACTGAAATTTTCCTTCGACATGTAAACGGGAGAACCGTTGAAGTCCGCGGCGAGTTTATGCGCGGCCAGGGTTTGCCGGAAGGCCAGAACGGCAATTCGGGCATATTTTTCCCCGCCAGCTTTCCGGAGGTCCGACATCAGCTTCTCGTCGAAGGTGCGTGCGCGAGCCAGAAGGGACGGGTATTGCTCTTCAGCCATGCGCAGCAGATCTGCCATACCCATTCCGTTCCTGCGCCACCACGGCCGGAGATTGCGCTGGAAGTACTGGATCGAAAACAGGTCGTCGTAAGCAAGAAGTATGTGGCGGTGGATTCCCGCCGTTCCGACCTGCCCCAGATCGAAGCTGGTGATCAGCCGCGGCTGCACCCGCTGCGAATAGACATGACTTTCAAGGTCATCTTCGTCCGGTAACTTACCACTCTGTATCCAGCGATCACGAGCCGGGGGCTGGTGCAAAAGCATCTGCGTGCCAGTACTTTGTGCAGTGGCAACGTACAGATATCCCCAGTCGATGCGCAGGTTATCGCCTGACTTTTGCAGAATAGGTTGCTCAGCCGTGCCCGCACGCATGGCTTCGATCGAGCCAATCCGGTGACGGGACATGGTAAGACGCTGCTCGGGCGTATTGACCGCGATGCTGCCGTAGGCATCGAAATACAACTGAACATCGTGGGTTGTCGCGCTAGTGGACCTGACGTCGAAGCTAACGTACGTCACGGGTCGGGACAGCACGTCAAGGTCCTCAGGAAACGCCGGCGTGAAAAACGTCAGAGTAAGTTGTACGCCCGCTTCCTCGAAGTCATAGATCGTTCTTGTCGGCAGGACTTCCAGCTTCGTTTGACGCATGACACCAGGTTGCATGCCGCCTGCAGACACCCGCACGCTTGCTCCCATGAAGCGATATGGCTTTCCATCAATTCGTAGTATTCCCGTTAGTCCATGATCTGCGCCCGTCCAGTGCCTGGTTGCTGCTTCAGTGAGACGGTCGGAGAAGGACCAGATGCTGAAGTAAGGATCGTGGGTGACGAGCGGTGTCGCAGGAGGGCGAAACGGCTCCAGCTGCTGCGCAATACCTGCACCAGCGGCGAGGATCAGGACGGCAAAAAGTCTCATAATGGGCGGAGCGTTGTCGGTACTCTATCAAATTGCGTCAAAGTCAGACTAGGCAGAAGTTCCGGTTAGTCAGGCAACTGGGCTATGTTGAGCCAGAAGCGGTCCAGTTCACGAAGCAAATTGATGTTGCTTTCAATATCCTCAGGCTTGCCCACGTACGCATTGGCGCGCTCTCCATACGCTGCATTGATCTCCGAATCGCTACTGGAATGGGAGAAGACGATAACAGGGATTGTCTTGAAGTCCGGATCGGTTTTAATACGCTTCAGGACCTCGCGTCCGTCCAGGCCCGGCATGTTGAGATCCAGCAAAATAATATCCGGCCGCGGAACACCTTCATACGGTGGTTTGGCATGCAGAAAGTCGAGAGCCTGTGCACCTCCGGCAGCATGATAGCAGCGATGGGGCAGCCCAAGTTTCACCAATATATGCCGGAACAAATCCACTTGCGCCGCGTCATCGTCGATCACGAGAAGATCACAGGCGCGACCTGTATTGGTTCCTTCGTACTTAGGCATCGGCTTTACAATTAGGAGCGAGTAAGCGAAGAGAGCATTCCGCGTGTAACTCGCAGCCCGCCGCATAGGTTTGGAGCAAATGAGTTCCTCAGAAGTCGAATCGTCCGATCATCGCAACTCCGCCTTTGAAGTATCGCACCGAGCCACCCAGGAGGCCGACTCCAGCCCTGCACGAGGCAACCCATTTCCGGTTGTAGGGATAGGGGCATCTGCCGGAGGTCTGGAGGCATTTAGCCAGTTGCTGGCCGCGCTCCCGACAGATACCGGAATGGCCTTTGTTCTGGTTCAACATCTCGATCCCGAACACGACAGCCTTTTGACTGATCTGCTGGGGCCTTTAACGAGGATGCCCGTAGTTACTGTTGAGGATGGAGTCGTTGTTGAGCCGGACCAGGTCTACGTAATCCCGCCGAATACCAGCATGGAACTGGAAGGACGAACGCTGCGGCTGGACGCGCGGGAGGCAGGCCTTCACCTGCCCATTGATATTTTTCTGCGTTCCCTCGCGCGCGTACAGGGCAGCCGGTCGATCGCGGTGATTCTGTCCGGCAATGCGTCCGATGGGAGTCTTGGCGTTCGGGCTGTCAAAGCCGAGTGCGGCATTACTTTCGCTCAGGACGAGACGACAGCCCGCTTTGGCGGCATGCCTTGCAATGCGATTGCTACAGGTGCAGTTGATTATGTTCTGCACCCGGCTGATATCGGCCGGGAACTGGCGGTAATCGGGCACCATCCCTATCTGGTTCCCACCCAGTCCGGTGACGTGCAAACTGAGGTGTTGCCGGAAGGCGAAGCCGAGCTCAAGCGGATTTTTGCTCTTCTCCATGCCACGACTCGGGTGGACTTTTCGCACTATAAGCCGACGACTACCAGACGCAGAATCGGCCGCAGGATGATGCTGCTGCGCATGGAAAGCATGGCCGAGTATGCCCGTTATGCAGAACAGCATCCGGCGGAACTTCGCGATCTGTATCGGGATTTGCTGATTAGCGTTACCAGTTTCTTTCGCGATCCGGCCAGCTTCGAAGCTTTGACTCAGTACGTGATGAGCTCGCTTTCCACACGTGTAAACGGTACCGATACGGTACGCGTGTGGGTGCCGGGCTGTGCCACTGGGGAAGAGGTGTACTCTCTTGCAATCGCTTTGTATGAGGGATTGCGCGAGTTGCAACCAGCTCCGCAACTCCAGCTATTCGGCACCGATATCAGCGACGTCGCTCTGGAACGTGCCCGGCAAGGTATCTACCCGGAGGGAATCTCCCAGGACGTTACGCCAGAAAGACTGAGCCGGTTTTTTGTTAAGGTGGACACCGGCTTTCAGATCAGCAAGCTAATACGGGAATGCTGTATTTTCGCGCGCCATGATGTGACGCGGGATCCGCCGTTTTCTCAGCTCGACGTAATCAGTTGCCGGAACGTGCTCATCTATTTCGACACTCTCGCCCAGCGAAGGGTATTTCCGGTATTCCACTATGCGCTGAAGCCAACCGGAGTGCTGTTGCTTGGCAGTGCGGAGACCACGGGTGCCGCGGCCGACCTTTTCACTCCGGTAGACAAACAACACCATATCTATTGCCGTGGCCTGCGTACAACGCGCGTGTCTTTACAGTTGCCCCTTACGGCGGATCCATCAGAATCTCCGTTACGCACTGGGCGTCAGGCTGGCAATCTGGACCTGCACAAACGGGTGGACCGCATCATTCAGAACAAGTATTCTCCGGATGCTGTGCTCGTCAATTCTGAGTTGCAGATTTTGCTGTTTCGAGGCCGAACAAGTCCCTACCTCGACCCGGCACCGGGTAAGGCAAGCCTGAATCTCCTGCGAATGGCGCGTGAAGATCTGGTGCTCCCGTTGCGGCGCGCTCTGCAGCGGGCAAATGAATTGAATGTTTCTACGCGCGAAACACTTCCTCCTGTAAAACTCGAACGATCAGACGAAGAGTTAACGCTTGAAGTCACACCGATTGCGGGAAGCAGCGGCACGGAGCGCTCCTTTCTGATTGCGTTCCTCCGCCGGGTTGTCGCGCCGCGCCCGGTGGCTGATGTTACGCCGGAGGAATCCAGCACCGCGAATGATCACGTACGCACGCTGGAGCAGGAACTTGAAGCGACACGCGAGTACTTGCGCAACCTTACCGAAGAACATGAGACAAATTCGGAAGAACTGCGGGCGGCAAACGAGGAATCCCGCAGTGCAAATGAGGAACTCCAGTCTGCAAACGAAGAGCTCGGGACGACGCAGGAAGAGCTGCAGTCAGCCAATGAGGAGCTGACTACAGTCAACGAAGAGCTGCAGAGCCGAAACCAGGAACTGGGATCGATTAACAGCGACCTGAAGAACTTGCTGGGCGCGGTGACGATTGCGATTGTGATGGTCGATCCGGACATCCGTATCCGACGTGTCAACACGGCTGCAGAGCAACTTTTTGAGCTAGGGCCGCTGGACATTGGCCGACCAATCGGACAGGTTCGCGGCCGCTTTGAAATGCTCTGGCTGGAAGAGCGGGTCCGGTCCGTGATTGAATCCTTAAACACGAGTGCCGAGGAAGTGCGCGACCGGAATGGATACTGGTATTCGGTAGCTGTAAGGCCTTATCGAACTCTCGACAACCGCATTGCGGGAGCTGTCATCACGTTTCAGGACATTGACCCGCTGAAGCGTGGGCTGGAAGCAGCCGAGGGCGCGCGCGACTACGCCGAGGGCATGATAGAGACCGTGCGTGAGCCGCTGGTTGTGCTGGATGCCGATTTGCGTGTGCTGCGCGCGACAACTGCGTTCTATCAAACCTTCCTTACCTCGCGCGAAGAGACCGAGGGACGATTCGTCTACGACCTGGGGAATAGCCAGTGGGATCTGCCAAGGTTACGGGAACTGCTGGGGGCGGCCCTGTTTCGTTCTGAGCACTTCTATGATTTCGAAGTCCGGCACGAGTTCCCCCACATCGGTCCGCGGCTAATGAGATTAAATGCCCGGCGCATTTCCAGACCCGACGCGCAGCGTATGCTGCTCTTGGCAATTGAAGACGTAACGGAGCGAAGGGAGATTGCCGAGATCCGGTTTCAACGACTCTTCGAAACAGCAAAAGACGCGATTGTGGTGATTGAAGTCGAGACAGAGGTGATAGAAGACGTGAATCCGTACATGCTCAAGTTAACCGGCTTCGCCCGCGAAGACTTTGTTAGCAAGAAGCTGTCGGAGGCTCAACCATTTGCTCACTTGCCCGAGGCTTCTACTTTTGTAGGCGCAACCGAACGTGAGGAAATCGTAAGATTTGACGATATTCAGCTGCGGTGCCGCGATGGGCGCGGCATCAGCGTGGAACTTGTCGGAAACCGCTATAAGGTTGGGAGCCAGGTGGTCGTACAGGCTAACATCCGCGACATCACATCGCGCAAGCAGGCCGCCGGGGCTCTTCAGGAGAGTGAGCAGCGTTTTCGGATGTTCGTGGAAAGTGTGCGGGATTATGCCTTATTTCAACTGGATTCAGAGGGCAATATTCTCACCTGGAATGCCGGCGCAGAGAGGCTGCTTGGATGGCGGGAATCGGAAGTAATTGGCAAGAGCAGCGCTCTTCTATTCTCCGAGGAGGATATCGAAGCCGGCGCGCTTGAGCGGGAGTTGGCAATGGCACGAGTCGAAGGGAAGGCAGCACATGAGCGTTGGCACGTACGGAAAGATGGAAGCAGGTTCCTCGCCAGTGGCATATTGACCCAGGTTTGGGGTGAACAGAGAACCCCGCTGGGTTTTGCCAAGATCATGCGTGACATTACCAGCAGCAGAGAACAAGAACAGGAACTGCGGCGCTCCCTGGAAGAAAAAAGCATTCTCGTACGTGAAATTCATCATCGGGTAAAGAACAATCTGCAGGTAATTGTGAGTCTCCTCAGCTTGCAAGCCAGTTATAGTGACGATGCCCAGGTCTTAACAGCGTTCGAAGAAACCGAGGGGCGTGTGCGTGCGATGGCCCACATACACGAACGTCTCTATGCGGGCGACAATCCGACCGCAGTTGAGTTCGGGGCGTACCTGACCGACCTGGTCCGGGAACTGCTTGCGCTGCACACTACGGTTCCTGACCGCCTGGCGCTGGAATTGAATGCAGCACACCTGGTGCTCAACATAGAGCAGGCAATCCCGTTAGGTCTGATTGCTAACGAGCTGATTGTGAATAGTCTGAAGCATGGCCTGAAACGGGGTCCGGGAAGATTAATGATCGACCTTCACTTTCACGATGTACAGCAACTGCCGCAGAGCGAGGACGGAGTTCCCGAGGTAATGGCGGAGTTGTCGGTAGCTGACAGCGGGCCTGGGCTACCCAACGACTTTGACGCAAGTACACTGACGTCCATGGGATTTCGTCTGATTAACTTGCTCGTTCGTCAGCTGCGTGGAACCCTTCTGGTTGGCGAAGGACCAGGTGCGCGCATCTCTGTTAGCTTTCCGGTCAGGATGACATGAACCCTACACAGAAACCAGATTTTGTAGCGCTCCGCGTGCTGGTGGTGGAAGACGAACAAATAGTCGCAGCGGATCTGGAACAGAAACTCATTCAGATTGGCCACAATGTGGTGGGATTGGCCGCCACTTCCGCCGAAGCGATACGTTCAGCGGAACAGTTTCGCCCTGACCTTGTGCTGATGGACATCCACCTCGAGGGGGAGATGTCGGGCACCGTGGCGGCGCGTAGTATCCGCGAAACGACAGGCGCGCAGATTATTTTTGTTACCGCCTATGCAGGGGTGTTTCTGCGTGACCCGGAGCAAATGCTGCCGCCGGGAATCTGCTTAAGCAAGCCATTTTCCTTGTTCCAGCTGCAAGCTATTCTTGAGACTCTGAAATTCCCACGGGTATCGGAGTAGACAAGAGGGTCACGGAAGGGAAGTCCTGAGGTTTGCCGGGAAGACCGGATGTGTTCCGCTCTTCCCGGCGCTGCTACAAAAGTGTTACCAGCTGGAACGACTGCCGCGGCCGGAGCCACCACCGCTGGGACGGCCTCCGCCCCCACCACCGCTGCCCTGAGTCTTAGGACGGGCTTCGCTAACGTTCATGGCGCGTCCGTTCAGGTCCGATCCATTGAGGACCGATATTGCTGTTTCCGCGTCCCCACGCTCAGTCATTTCGACGAATGCAAAACCACGGGACTGCCCGTTGTCGCGATCCGTTACGATATTGACCCGCTCAACAGTGCCATAGCTGGCGAATGCGGAGTGAAGTTCGTCCTGGGTGGTCTGAAAGCTCAGATTTCCAACAAAGATATTTGTCATGCGAATGAATTCCTTGTACTTGGCTGTAAGTCTTTGTCGGACTGCACTGGGGACCGGACCTGGAGGGAAACGGGGCGAAGGCGGCCAGAAGGCACTCGAATAAACGGATGCGGGCAAAGACTCCTTCAGGGTAGCACCAAAATTAACCGCCGTGCAGTTGACATCGCCAACTGACTGTGAAGACAATTATGGTGCGTTGCGGGGCGAGCCCTTAGGACCAGCATCGTCCAGGATGATGTCGTTGAGCCAGGCGGTTCGTCGTAAACCTTGCATCGTTGATTTTGCCGCTATCCCCGCCCTGGCTTATGTCTGGCGGATGTTGTGGCTCCCCAGGCAAAACCGGCTGACCGCTCCCCGAAAATTTCCAGGATAGAATGCGGCTTACTTGCCTCATCATCAAAAAACAACCTTGACGCAGAATTCCGACATGTTCGCGAGAGTGAGTGAGGCTGCCTCTGCTCGTGGCTGAGTCAAGCGCTCCTAACCCAACAGGGATTGCTGGAGCGGGTATGTTTTCTTGCAAGCTGAATTCTTCGGAGTTATTTAAAGACAACGATCGCGACACGCATCAATACGCGTGGTGGGAAGTTGCCCACAAGGTTCGGCAGGAGGCTGGAACTGAATGTCCGTTCATATTGTTAATCCCAGTGATACCGCTTTTGGGATCGCAGTAATTACGCCAAGGTGGCTGTATGTAATTGCAGCTGCCACTCCGGGCAAGTATGGCGATCCCGTAATTTGGGATGAGACCCTGAGCCCGCTGGATCCGGAGCAGATTCAACCCGGAGATGTTGTAGGAATAGGGATCCATACGGGCAACGCGCTACGTGGATACGCGCTCGGCCGCATTGCTCGTGAACGTGGTGCCTGGGTCGTCTTTGGCGGCATCCATCCAACACTCTACGCAGAGGAGTCTTTTGAGCTCGGCGGAGCGCACGCTGTGGTGCGGGGCGATGGCGATCAGATCTGGGCCAGTGTGATCGCCGATTGTCTGGCGGGAACACCTCGTCAGCTGTATGAAGGGGGACGTGTCAGCGGCGATCAGTTCAAGCCCGCGCGCTGGGACCTTCTGCCACCTGACAGCTATATGTGGGCGTCTGTGCAGACAGTCAGGGGATGCGCCAAGCATTGCTCCTTCTGCTCCGTGTGGAGAACCGATGGCCAGAAGCCACGGCAGAGAACCGCAGACGCTGTTATTGATGAGCTGATCGAACTACGGCGCAAAGGCTTTCGCTTTATTGCTCTTGCCGACGATAACTTCTATCCTGTCTCTTTCAAGGACATTGAACTTGCGCGCCGACAGAAGAACGAAGGCGAGATTGCCCGGCTGGAAGGGATTCGCAAAGAACGCTTCGAGTTAATGGAGCGACTTGCCGAACTCCCGCGAGACATGGTCTTCTTCACTCAGATCACGATGGAGGCGGCAGAAGACCCAGCATTCCTCGATGCCATGAAGAAGGCTCGGATCAAAGGTGCCCTCGTAGGTGTCGAAGCTGTTACCGCTGAGGGCTTGAAGTCGGTCTATAAAGACTTCAATGTGTCCGGTGACGAGCTTATTGAACGGCTTAAGACATTTAGCCGGCACGGTGTGCACGTACTGGGTTCCTTCATCTTTGGGCTTCCATCCGACCGCCCCGATACCTTTGGCGCTACACAGGATCTGGCGCGTCAGGCAGGCTTGACCTTTGCTCAATTCGTGATGCTCACGCCGTTCCCGGGCACAGTGGATTTTGAGAAGTGGGAAAAGTCGCTGGGTCCGAATCCTCCTACGGTCGAAGGCATTCCAATCACCCGGTACTGGCTGGTGCCGGCCGACAAGCGGCCCAAGATGTTTATGCCTCACCCGACCATGAGTTCAGAAGAACTGCGGCTCAGCACTCAGGGCGTGTGGGACAGCTTCTACAGCTGGTCGGCTGTATGGCGGCGCTCGGCGTGTACACCTAATTTCCGGGCAAGGCTGGCGTTCATCTTCATCTCAAAGCTATATCGTCAGATGTACGCGACTACCGGAATCGCTACCGACAGTGCGCGAAGAAGTCGGGCAACGGAATGGGCCAGATGGCTCGCCAAGCCTACGCAGAAGCTGTTTCAGGCAAAGCCATTGCCGGACCTGCAAGCGCCCCGACGATCGGCAATGCAGGAAGTGACCACCGATGTAGCAAGTAGCCTGAAGGTACTTCGGTAAGTCTTAACGTGTAATCGCCTTTTCGGGTCAAGCGACAGAATTCTCTAAAGTGCGAGAGGATTCTGTCGCCAGGCCTGCCCGGAACGAGCACCGCTGGGTACCTTCCGGTTGCGCTGTTTGTCGGCGAGTCGAAGCCGGGCGGCTGAGTTGACGGCTACCATGTTTGCCTCGGTCAGGGTAAGCGCGGCAGCTGCCAGAGAACCGCTGCCTTCCAGCAGCCGGAGACACATCAGCGGGAGATCCTGCACCAGGATGTTGTACTTCCTTGCAAGAATCACGTCGGCTTCCACGGTCACGCTGCTGGACGAGCGATTCTCATCCATACATGTGAACGCGAAATGTCTGGTGCTATTCACCTGCCGGAATCCTGTGAACTGATAGGTCATGCTGTCCTCCGTAGTCGTTTGGCTCTTTCCAGCGCCGTCCTTGCAGGCTGTACTGGAGTTCTGTTGCAAATCGGATCGAACTCTGCAACCAGCCGTTCCTCCCGGATGGTTCTCATGGAAGGCGCGCAGATTTCATAAGAAAATCCGGTGGGCTTTCGGAGGCTTACCGGGGTGCCGGACTCCGCACAGTGATCTAGCAGGGTGTGTTGCAAATCATCCGTTTGTCCGATAAAAATCCATTCACGTCCACTGGACAAGCCATACACGCCTGACGTTTGAGGCACGTGCGCTTGAATCGTGCGAACTGAAAACGGACGCGGAAGATTAGGTTGAAAAGGCATTGATTTCCCGGCGAGACAACGGAACTCCGGTGGTGCCAGGTTTCGAAGCTGCACTTTCCCGGAAAGAGACTGGTGGCAGACGCCGAGGGAGTTTGAGTCTTAAAAGACCTCTAAGCGGTTGCGGATCTTTGGAGACGCTTTCTTAGTGTAGCAGTTTTCACAAAATTTTGCCTGCAGTTTAAGCTCCACTTCTTCATGCTTCGATGTAAGGCACTTGGCTATATGGACGAGAAGCGGCTCTAGCTCGCTCTATCCTCGTAACCCTCTACGAGACTACCTAACACTTTTATTTCTAAATTGTGGTAGCTCTAGATACAAGGAGCGAAGCAACTTACTTTGAACGTCGAACAGATTATAGAAAAACTAGAGCAACAGCAGGCTTCCATTCAACGCGCCATTGCAGCTCTAAAAGAGATCTCCGATGGCGGACTGAATGTCCGTGGACTTGCCGAGGATGTCGCGCGCGCGACTGGCGCGGCGGACGGGCAGCAGGTCCGAACCCGAGTCAAGCGAAAGGGTGTTAAGAGCATTGTCGAGAAGTCGTCCAATGGCGCTAAGCGAACCATGCCTGCCTACAACGACGATTTTCGGCGTAAAGTTGTCGCCGCTGTTCGCAGTGGACTTACTTTCGGACAGGCCGCCAAGAAATTCAAGACAACATGGTTTAGCGTTCGCGAGTGGTCCAACAGCGGTCGCTTTGAGCCTGGTGCTGAGAGCGCTTCCAGCAGGAAGGCTTCTGTGAAGGCCGGATAGTTCGATCTCGACGTCGTCACGGCGAGGATGCTTGCTCTGGTTACTGCAGAGACGCCAGTATATTCTGGTTTCGTGGAAACAAGACTGGAAACAGGCTACCCCCTGAAGCAATCCGGGTCAAAAACGCAGCGTCGCCGTGAGTTCCTGAGAAACGCATCGCTGCTTGCGGGCCTCGGACACGCAGGATTGCTAACTGGGCAAACTCTCGATCCCAGCCTGATTACACGAGAGCGGCAACCGGAAAATCTGGAGTTTCCATTCTCCTCGCTGGATA
Organism: Bryobacteraceae bacterium; assembly: GCA_014379815.1. Next base: position 11,240 of record JACMLA010000284.1, read on the forward strand.
GCTTCCTCACGCCGAACGAACGTTTCTACGTCCGCAATCACTTTGCGGCTCCCGTGTTGGAGTCCTCCGCTCACCTTCTAAAGATTGGCGGGACCGTCAAGCGACCGTTCGAGATTACTCTGGATGAGCTTCGCAAGCTGGGACAGAGCAAGGTGATCGCAACGCTGGAATGCGCGGGGAACAGCCGCGCTCTGCTGACCCCCCAAGTGGGGGGCGTCCAGTGGGAACTTGGTGCTGTCAGCACTGCGGAATGGACAGGGGTTCCGCTTACGAAGTTGCTGGATCGCGCCGGGCTGTCACCCGATGCGCTTGAAGTAGTATTCGAGGGCGCAGACAAAGGCGAACCGAAGAACGATCCGAGGCCGCCCGGAGGAACTCCCTACGTACGAAGCATTCCCCTAACGAAAGCGCGCCGACCTGAGGTTTTGATAGCCTGGGCGATGAATGGTAAGGACCTGCCTCAGAGTCACGGTGCCCCGGTTCGTGCCGTGGTTCCCGGCTACTACGGAATGAGTTCGGTGAAGTGGCTGACCGGCATTCAAGTGATCAATGTGCCGTTTGGGGGATATTGGCAGACGACGGATTACGCGTACTGGGACCGGTCAAGTGGAATCCCGCTGCGTCGCCCTCTTATGGACATGCAAGTGAAGAGTCTGATTGCGAGGCCAGCACGGCGCGAGACTCTAAAGGCGAATACCTCCTACCAGGTTACTGGTGCCGCGTGGACCGGGGACGCCGACATCACTAAAGTCGAGCTAAGCTCAGACGGCGGTAAGACCTGGAAGGAAGCCACCATAATCGATAAGGCAGTTCGTTTTGCGTGGCGTCGCTGGGAGTGCGAATGGCAGGTTCCCGCCGAAACCGGCCGGCACGTCCTGATGACGCGCGCCACGGACACCAGGGGCAATACCCAACCTACTCAGCACAATCGCGACATGGGCAACTACGGCATTCACCACACCGTTCCAATCGAGATTCAGGTCAGTTAGCTTTCGCCAGATAGCCGTCGATGTTGGAAGTGGTGCGCATGTTATTCTCTGTTACTGAACCGAAAGAATCAGGGAAGGCATCCCCGGACTGCATGGCACTGGCAACTGCAACGCAACTAAGTATTTCCATCCCGTCGTGTACACCGGGTATTGGTGATGTCATTCTTGCAACCGACAGCCCGAGGCTGATCAGCGGTGTGCAGGTGTCGCTTTATCCCATATGGCCCGATGATCGTGGGTACTTTCTTGAAGTGCTCCGAATCGGCCAGGGACTTACCTCAGGGTTCGATCCGTACTCTACCCAGATCTCGGCGGCGCTGACCTACCCGGGAGCAATCAAGGCGTTTCACTATCACAAGGACCAAACTGATTTGTGGGTTGCCTGTCAGGGAATGTTCCAGGTAGGTCTGGTAGATCTCCGGCCGGATTCCCCGACCTTTGGGATCAAGAATACGATGTACATCGGCAGCTTACGGCCCTGGCAAGTCTTGATTCCGCCTGGAGTGGGTCATGGGTACAAAGTCCTCGGCGTTGACCCCGCCATGCTGGTTTATGCAACCAACCGATTCTATAATCCGCAGGACGAAGGCCGGATTGCCTACGATCATCCCGAGATTAGGTACGACTGGGAGCTGCAGCATAAATGAGATTGGTCGTCACCGGTGGTGCGGGGTTTATCGGCTCGGCGTTCGTAAGGATGGTTCTGGGCCAGGATGCCACGGCCACAGTGACCGTTTTAGACAAGCTAACGTATGCGGGTAATCCGGAGAACCTGTTACCAGTCGCGAATCACCATGGGTACCGGTTCGTGCAAGGGGATATCTGTGACCCGAGCGCAATCCATGAAGCAATCTCCGATGCACCGGATGCGATCGTGCACTTTGCGGCAGAGTCGCATGTCGACCGAAGTATTCTAAGCCCCGCGCCCGTCTTTGAAACCAACCTCAGGGGTACCTTCACCCTTCTTGAGGCAATTCGCGAGAAGAAGATTGCCAGGTACCTTCACGTCTCAACCGATGAGGTCTACGGCAGTATTGAGGAACCGCACGATGCGGATGAAGAGTATCCCTTGCGCACCAGCAGCCCCTACTCGGCATCCAAAGCGGGTTCCGACCTTCTTGCTCTTTCCTACTACACGACCTATCGATGCCCGGTCCTGTTGACACGCGCTTCCAACAACTACGGACCCTATCAGTTTCCTGAAAAGTTGATTCCGTTGATGATCTCGAATGCGCTTGCCGGCAAGCCTCTGCCGATCTATGGAGACGGTCTTCAGGTACGCGACTGGCTGTTTGTCGACGACCACTGTCGCGCCATCCTTGCTGTCCTCGACAAGGGTAGAGAAGGTCAGGTTTACAACGTTGGTGGAAGTCGCTCGCTTCCCAATGTCGAAGTCGTCCGCATGATCCTCAAAGCAACCGGCATGCCTGAGAGCCTGATGGTGACGGTCAAGGATCGGCCGGGCCATGACAGGCGTTATGCTCTGTCGAGCGCAAAGGTGGAACGCGAGACCGGGTGGCGCCCGGAGATGCCCTTTGAGGAAGGTCTTGCGTTTACGATTGACTGGTATCGCTCCAATTCCGAATGGGTTCGCCGCGTTGTGTCGGGCGAGTATCAGGACTACTACAAGCTCAACTACACTCGCTAGTTTCGCAGTCTAGCGGGATTCCAGATGACTGAGCGGGCTTTCAAAGTCAAAGCCAAAGAGCCGCGGGTTTTCGCAGATGACCGCGACGCTGACAATGTTGAGCACGTAATCGTAAGTTTCTTCAGGCAGTCTCTCTGAGTAATCCACCAGAAGTCTCCAGAAGTTGCGCTCGCGTGGGTTCTGCGGCATCTTCCGGATCAGCGGGATCACATTATCCTCACCCCAGTTGTAGGAAGCAACCACGAGCAAACCTGAAGCCTGGGCGTCGGTCGTGTAGAGATCTTTCAGGTAACGTGCTGCCGCTACCGTCGCCTTCTCCCAGTTATGCCGGTCATCAGCTATGTCAGGACGCCGGAAGTCTGCGAGAGGTCCTATCCGCAAACCGTACTTCACTCCCGTCTCCGGAATAAACTGCCACATACCTTTTGCGATGCCTTTGCGTGTTGGCGGACCGCTGATGAACGCGTTAAAGTCACTCTCTTGGAGGGCCACGTAGATTAGATGGGGCGGCAAGTTCTGGGCCAGCAATTCATCCGTGATCAGTTTCAGGTAACCGTTGGTGCGGGCAGTTTGGAGGGCATTCGACAATCTGCGGGACGACTGCCATCGGACGATATGCTCGTGAACTTTGTCCATAAAGCCCGGCGGCAAAGCCAGTTCGCACTCGCCGAAGATCCTTGATACACGAAGAATCAAGCGCTGCTCTTCGGTAAGTTTTGGATCGTAAACGCGAAGAGTCGTTAAGAACCGGTCGTAGTTCTTCTCCAGTTCCCGTCTGCGAGTCTGATACGTTCGCACCTGGCGCAGGCCGGTAGTGTTCTGCGTTTCGGCAACAAGCCGTTCCACACTGGCTATATCGACGTCCATAGATTTCATGGCGTAGAACAGCTCCTGCGCGATTGCCAGTCTCTGCTGCAACTGCCGGTTCTGATACCAGGCATACCCGCCGATGGCCAGTATAAGAACCGCGAGACCAGCAACTATCGCCCGGTACTTGCGTTTCTGCTTAGACTGAACGGATTGAAAAGCCCGCCGAATTCGCTGAGTGTGTTCGCCGCCGTCTTTAGCAGAGTCGAAGTAGTGGGCCACATACACTGCGGTCTGATCGCCGGATTGCTCTGGTGGCGGCACTTGGACGGCGAAGAATAGCTCAGGACCCTCCACGCCGAGGCGAGTCTCAAGTGTGGGCCGGACAGGCGCAGCTTTAACTTGCTGTCCATCGACGAAGATGCCGTTGCTGCTGCCAAGATCTTCGATCCACCAGTCGCCATTCTGGAACGATACTTTTGCGTGCTGGCGACTGACGTACTCGCTCAGGATGCGCAGATCGCAATCTTCTCCGCGACCGATAATGAAGTCCCTGGAGAATTTTACCGGCTCGTCGCTGGAGGATCCTGTACGTGCTTTGACAATCAGGACGGGTGGCGCAGAGGGCACGCGTTTACCAGTAGTCCACTACACGCTGCGCGGGAATGAACGGAAGGAAGTATTGCGTCTTTTCTCCTTGAAACACCGCACCCTGCCGCGCCCAATAGTCTCGCATGTTAGTGCCTTTCTGGGTTGCAGCGGCGATGGAATATTGCGGCATCGGAAGGCCCCAGGCAGCAATTATTGGAAGAGCCTCCCCATAGGGCAGCGTGATGCGGGCAAGACGATCGGCATCATTGCGATCCAAGCTGATGGCCAGGCGGTTACGAAGCCATTCAAGGGCTTGATTACGGTCGCCCGCAGCGGACAAGAGTGCTCCGTCGAGCACTCCCTGCGAGAACCACCACGCCCTGTGACGTGTATTGTGCTTCTGGCTCCACACGCGGTAGATAGATACAGGTCCTTCCAGAACGATCGCCTTTGCCCGGCGTTCCCGTACGCAGTTCTCTTCTTCAATCTGGCGTGTGACGATATGAGCGAGCATTCGCGCAGCCTGTTCCACACTGCTTCGCATGTCGGGACGAAGCGCGGTGAGTTCACGCGGGACCACACCTTTAAGACCAGCATTTTCCAGAAATCTGAGGTACTCCGCGTCGTTTCGAAGATTGAGAAAGACACGCGTGCTGATGATATCTGTGAATTCTTTACGAACGTCACTCCACACGGGCCACCTCAGATACGCATGGAATCTTCGACAGCGCCTCCTTGCGGAAAAGTGGAAAGGCACCACCCGCATCCAGTTCAAAGCGGACGATTGCGGGCTTTCCGTTTGGTAACTGCATCGCCCGTCCCTCTTTACCGGTGCGGATCAGCCAGTTAAAAATCTGAGTGCGACCACTGGATTGAGAGCTGTCAGCCTCTCCAAAGAAACGGAACAACGCCCACTTACCTTCGTTGGGAGACCAAACCATCTCGCCGCTGTCGCCAAACCGAACAGAGCCGTTGGCCTCACGCGCAGTGCTACCTTCCCACTTGAGCTGAGTTGGAGTAGCATTGCCTTGTGAAGTAACAGTCTGGCCGTCGACTCGCAAAGTCTGTTGAAGGCCCTCGGTTGGCAGTGGCTTCAACGTAAACGTCAGATGAGGTTCCTGAGTGTCGCCGGCGTAAAAGGCGCTGGAGACGGCGGCAGCATCGTTGAAAAAACGAAGGAATGCCGGAGTAATTTTAATCGTTGATTCGGACGACTGCTGGTAGCTTCCGTCCTTCACTGCGAGGTGCTTCTGAAGGTGCTGCGTGTAGAAGGCCCACAACGCTCCGTCAGGCTTGCGGAGAACCGCATTCACTTCGGGCATCGTAGCCTGGACGGTTGCGTTCGGGTTGAAGGGGTACTTGGCCCACAGACTCCGGAACTGGGTCGCGCAGAAGCCTTTCCCGGCTGCATTCAGCTCGGCAGGACCCCGGGACACGATCATCTCGCGCACGAAAAGAATAGGTTCCTCGAGCAGACGCCGCGTGGACTTGTCGATGATCGGATCGGCACCGATGCTGAAGTTGATGGCAATCTGGCGGCGTGCATCAAGAGCAGCATTCGCCGACGTCTGCACCCCGGTCGCGCCTGTATCGGTTAGTGGCTGCTGGCCTGCCGCGGCCTCGACCGAGGACTGCAGGGCTGCGAGGCTATCCACATATTTCTGATTGGTAGGCGCTATGTACCGGTCTGCGCTGGCCGGTGGAACTACAGCGTAGATAGGCTGTAGGACAGCGGCGGCGGACAGCAGGTCGGCAGGTGTGTTTCGTGCTGCCAGCCAAAACAGTGCCAGCAGAGGCGACTGATTGCCGGAAAGCACCGTCAATTTTTCAGAAGCATTGCGCAGGTCCGCGTACTTGACTACGGAGGCGCTCTTTACGTAATTCCGCCAGTGTCCTACGAGGTCCTCGCGATACCAATCCTGTACCTGCTTCTCAAGCTGTGTGCGATCAATCTCGCCGCCGCCTCTGTTTCCAAGAACCCACTGCTCGCCCTTGTAATAACGTCCGGGATCCTGAAGCGCCTGCTTCATGGCATCCCAGCCCGCCTTGGTGAAGGAGGCCGGTACCTCGTACGGAGCAACGACATAAGGGAGGGAATTCTCTACCATCCGGTTGAAGTTAACCGGCGAACCCGCCTTTGCCGCGTCGGTGAGCATGGCCTGGTAGATACGCCGAAATTCTCCAAACTGATTCAGGTAAGCTCTGGCCTTTTCGACACCACCTGAATCGGCATTTACTGAATAGGGATTTCCCACCAGAAGCTGCTCGCTGTAGAAGTCGAACTGCTTTTGTGCGAGTTGAGACTGCTCCTGCGTTGCCTGCCGTCCCTCTTTCCAGCGGTTCAGAAGTACAGGGCTAAGGAACTGTACCGTACTCTTGTCGGCGTTGGAGGTCGTGATCAAGTACGCCTTAAGTTTGGAGTAGGTCGAACCGTAGTCGGGCCCCGGAGTAGGGGGCAGACGGCGCAGGTCGTCCAGCAAGCCGCCTTGTGAATGGGCGAGGAGCAAGGCTTTGAAGTTGGTCCAGTACAGCTTCTGGGCTGGCTCGTACAGTTCCTCTCCGCTATAGAGTCCCCAACGCAAGGACAATGGGGCACCATCTTTTCGGTAAGTCGCCAGCTGTGCTACGGACTGACGCAGCGATTCCAGTCGCGTAAGTTCCAGGACGGATGGCAAGGCAACAGATCCAGCTGGAGCGCCGGTCAAAGAACCGTACTCTTTCAATTTCGACTGAAGATTCAGGTTGTTGCCATAAGACACCACAGATGTAATGACCAGCAGCAGGGAGATCGCTGCCGCCGAACCCAGCAGAACTCTGCGCAACAGGCTGGTCTTGACGCTCGTTGCCGCTTCACCCATGGCCGCTTTGTCGCCCAGAATCACCTTGTCAAATAACTGATTGACGAAAACCCATTGCGGGACGCGTCTCGCGGAAGCCGCCGGAGCCGCAGCGGAAGGCGAGTAAGATGATGTGAGTCCACCGCCGGTGCGGAAGATCGAAGTAGCTTCGGCGGCATCGAACTGCGGGCGGGACTGTTGCTGCAGGATTGCCGGCGCGGGTGCGGCCTCCTCCAGCACCACTGGCCGAACCCCGGAGAAATAGAAACCTCTGAGAAAAGGACCAACTGCGAGCTGACTTGGCTTGCACAGTTCAGTGAGGAAGTCTCCGATAAGACCCCTCATTTTTTTCAACTCACGGGGGAATTCATAGATACCCGGCAAGATTGCCGGATCGTGCTCCCGCGCAAGAAAAGCCGGACGAAAATCGCAGAGCGATCGGTAGAGTGCGTCGAAGGCTGCAGTCTCACGGACGCCGGCCTGCTCGGACGCATGCTCCCGTGTTACAGCGAAGGTCGCACCAAGAACCTGCGCTGCTTCCGCATTGCTGAGATTTTTAACGTAGTCGCTGAAGAACGGGATTCGGTCGCTATGCGTGAAGAGCACATAGGTCGGCAGTTGGCTGCCATTCAGCTGGGCGATCTCCCCCAGCCTTCGGCGCAGATTGCGAGCCAGACCGAGCATGGCGTCCTGTGCCCCGGGCGCGACGAGGCTGCCTGCGCTGACGCAGACAACCGCCAGCCTCGGCGCGTCCGATTTCGTTCCTACCGTCGCGCCAAATCGTGAGGGTCGGAGCCGCCGCAGGAGAGTCGACCACTTGGGCGGATCGTGCAAAACACCACCTGCGATGTCGGCCACAACCACACGCCCAAGAATCCACAAGTTTGCCGTTCCGGTCGGAGTGACGGCGTTGTCCCGGAACGCGCGTCCTGCCAGGAGCTCCGTATTGAGACCAGCGCTAGCGAGAATACTGGTCTTTGCAGACCCGGATTCACCGAGGAACAGTACAACAGGAAGGGTCCCGATCTTGCCAAGACCTGCTTTCGCCAGCTTCAGAGATGCTTCCTGAACTAGTTGCTCTACCTCTGTGCTCTCGCCTCCGGCTTCGGCGGCAGCAGGCTCGGCCTTCTGTTCCCCGGGCTTTTTTGTTAACCAGACAATAGCCGCGGCGCCGATGACCCCAATGAGGGCGAGCAGGCCTCGAAGGATCCATCGCTCGGCACCCCGAATGCCCATAAAGGTCGGCACAAACCAGGTAATAGCCAGGAATGCTAGCAGGCCTGAAGCGGCGGCAATGGCGAGCTTTGGCATCGAGTTTTGCTCTTACCTCGTCTGTGCGGCAATAGCTCTAATCTCGGACACGCCTGAGGTAAGTCCAAGCTTAAACACTGTAAAGAGCACAACCGCGAGAAGAACCATCACTCCAGCCAAAATAGCGAGTCGCAGGGTCCAGACGTCTTTTACTACGCGAGCTGTTTCTGCTGGCAGGCTCCAGTTCGGTGACAGTTCTGTTCTCGGTCCCCGGATTCGCTGAATCTTCTCAGCAGTGGCTCTGGTGAAGTTATGGAGATCGCCTGAATTTCCGGAGCTGTATCGGCCTCGGAATCCCAGCAGCAGGCACAGCAGGTGCACTTCAAGAACATCCGCCAGGTCTGGCGTTTCGTCTCGCGTAAGGAGCTTTTGCAAGTTTGCGAAAAAGACTTCACCGGCCATATGAGTGCCGAACAATTCTTCCTGCAGGGGCTTTCGTGGCCAGTCCCCGAACACTGGATTATGCGAGTTCAAAACCGACTCGTCGAGGAAGCCGACCACTGCGAAAGTGGCAGCCTTGATGTCCTCTGATGAGTATCCGGCTGTCTGCCTTGCCTGACTCGCGGACGTCGCCAGTGCATTCCGGATCTGATGCCGGAAGGTCGCTGCATCGCTGACTTGTTGCCGGTTGGATCGCAAGCGCTCCACCACCGTCAGGGGCTCTTGAAAAATCAGGGCAAGGTTCTCGGGTCGGCGAACGGGAGCTTCGGCCACGGATGCCATTTGCTTATGTTTCCATCACAACGAAGAGTTCGAGTCTGGGCTGCGGTATGTCCCCGGGAACATAAATCCCGACTCCGCGTGTCTGAACAATGTGATCCCAGAACGGTCCCGATTTAGTGATCCCAAAGTACTGCGCTTCGACCTTTGCAGGAACTGCGGGCGGAGGCATGGTCAGATGAGTGAGAGTCAGACCCGCCATGGCACGCTTGACCAGTTCCGCTACAAACTTACTGGAGCATACTTTCACGAGGCCGGGCGTCTTGACGATCAGATCGGCTTCTCCTAAATTGGATTGAATCCCTAAAACCCAGCGTGACCTGGTAAGGTAGCGCGAATCCGGCACGGTACCCGCCCAAAAAAAATCAGAAGTCTTTTCCAGCGGAATCAAAACGCAATTGGTGGGAATCACCACCTCAAGATTTTTTCTTATGTGCGCAAACAGCGCTTCGAAGCAGATATCGAGTTCTTCGTGGTTGTAAAGCGGCAGCTCCCGGGGATGCGAGTTGAGGCTGAACGTACACAAGGCTCCCGCCAGACGACAAAGTTCAACATACAAATCATCGGGGTGGCTTCGTTTGACGGACCACAGATGAGTAAGTGAAGCCAGACCGGAGTTGACGGCGTGTAGCAGCCAGTAATTTGCTAAGTCGCGTGGGACAAAGTCACCGGATCGCTCCGTAGAAGTCGAGGCTAGTCTGTCGCCCTTCTCGTGCAGAATCTCGATGATTTGCCGCAGCCCAAGCATAAGAGGCTCGCTCGCACTGATCTGCACACAAGGAGGAATGTACTTTGGATCATAGGCGTAATTGCCTGCTCCATCCCGAAGGATCCGGCCGATTCGCAGGGTCTCGTATCCGGCCCTCGACTCCGTCTCAAAAAGCAGGCTTAAGTTTTTTTGACCAACAGAAATCTGACGTTCATTCCGGCCAGTAACTTCATCGTTGTAAGTTCTATTTACAGGAGTGATTCGGGACTGGCTGGCAGGTGGCTGTCCGTTGTGATTGTCGAATGCACGTTTTGGGATCCCAAGGAAAAGATCCAGCGAGTCGCGGGTAGCAGGAAAGGCAGTTCCCAACGGACGGGCGTCGGGCACACGGTCGCATTCCGGCATCTGGAAGGCTAGGCCATCTTCGAAAAGTCCGCGAGCATGAAGCAGCGCTACAGTCCCATTTTTCAGAGCATCCGGGTCGAGCGCGTAGCCAATAAGACCGTAAGGCTTAAAGAAAAGTGCAGAGGAGCTAAAGTTCAGCGAGTCTTCGGAATATCGGTTCTGCGCCTGGAAGTGGTGGGGACCGAGGTACATCCCCTCGGACCAGACAACACGAGAGAGTAAATTCATGCCCACTTTTCCTGTCTGAGTACTGCATCATAACACCCGGAAGTGATTCTGCGAACAATATGAGGGTACTGGCTTTCCTTGCAAAGCAGCAGATTCACAGGTTTCCTGGTGCTGTATCATGGGCGCATTGGTAAGCGATTGACGCTATGCCCACCTTTGAAAAATACCAGCTGCAGCGCCTCGCCTCCAGGTTAAGACAAGACGTTTGCATCGATGGACGCGACCTGGGCACAGGTACGCCGATTACGATTCATTACCTCAGTAGCGAAAACCCGGGCGAGGACGATGCTCTGTTGCTGAAAACAGAGATGCTGGCGCCCGAGTTTCGGCAAAAGGTGCTCGAAGTAGGCTACGACAGCGGTACCCCTTTTGTGGTCACAGAGTCGCTGGCCGACGGGATATCGGTGAGGACCTGGCTGCAGGAATCGTTAATCAGAACCCAGACTAAAAGTGTCGCGAAAGAGCGTGGTTGGTCCCATCGCGAAGTCTGGGCTATTCCGGTTCCTCCGGACGCGGAGCAAACTCCGGCAATACCAGCAACCATCGATAAGAATTCGGGAGCAGGGGGGCCTTCGCCGGGTGAGTTTACCCAGTTGATTCGCCTCGCGGCCGCAGAGCCCGGATCACTGGAACCCCCGCCTCTGGTCCCACAACCAGCGCCTCCGCTTGCCACCACAATTCCCCAGACACGCGCGCACCTAATGACCCCGAGCGGAATGAGTCCTGCGACAGAGCAAGAGACTGGCGAGTTTACCCGGCTGTTGCGAAGTTCAGGAGGCGGCCTGGAAAATTCGGCAGTTTCACGGCCTGCCGCTGCCAAAGCGCCTGCAATCCAGCCCGTGCGGGTTGAGCCAGCAAAACCAGTTGCGCTCGCGGCGCCTCCCCCTGCGCTTGCAGTCTCTAGTCCCCAGCCTCCCGTTCTGTCTCCGCCTCCCGGTAACCTGTCGGACAGCGGGGATTTCACTAACTTTCTGCAGTCACTTGATTCTGGTCCGGTCCAGCCTGCGCCAGTTCCGGTAGTCAGGACTCCACAGCCTTCATTTGCTGCGGAATCGCTGTTTCCTGAGACGCCGCGCCCGGTCACCCCAATGCCGGCGACTGCTTCAGACCCTCTGGGTTTTTCTCCCGCTGCGCACGATTTTCCGTGGGCGCAGGAAGTACCGCAGGGTCAACCTCCCGGGTCGCGCAACGCAGATGCGACGAAGATCTTCAGCCGGCCAATCAATGTTGCCAGTCAACCCGGTCAACAAGCATTCGCGAGCTCCGCTGGCCCGGGCGAATATACCCGTCTTACGCAACAGGATGAAGCCGTAGCGGCTCCAGCGGGCAAAGCCGGTCCGGCTTCCGCAAAGCAGGGCGCAATACCCTCTAAGAGCTTCTGGCAAGCGTACCTTCCGCTGATCGCAGTGCTCACGATTCTGCTTCTGCTGGCGATCGTGGCGATCGTAATCATGAACGCCCAAACTCGGCAATCAGGATGATTTTGAGAGCAAAATAATCAGTTCCAGGTCTGGATTGTGAAGCTCGGATGGCACGTACACTGTGAAGTTACGGGCTTTTTTTACGGATTCCCAAGCTGTACCGTGTTGGCTCAGACCAAAGTATTCATAGTCCAGCTTGACCGGAAGAGCGGCGGGTGGAGTCGCCACATGCGTCAGCGCGATGCCGGGCAAGGCTTGTTGTACCAGGTGCTCGACGGAGTCCAGAGAACTGGCTTTCACCAGATGAGGCGTTCGGTCGATCAGTTCCGCGCGGGCAACATCGGAGCGAATCGCGAGATACATCCGAGTCTCGGAAAAGTAGGAATCCTGTTCTACAGCCGCCGAGTAAATCGAGGGTTGAACCAGGCGCAGGGCGAGCGAGACAAAGTTGGTGGGTAGAACTGTCTCGAGCAGCATCCGGACTTTTTCGTCAAGGTCGCGAAAACACGCACCCAGTTCTTCGTGGTCGTAGCGTGGGAGGTCCTTGGGCTGGATTCGGGTGGAGAAGGTTGTCAAAGCGCCCGCCAGTTCGGTCATTGCGGAAAACAACGATTCTGGATGCCCGCCTTTACTTTCGTAGATATGCCGGAATAAAGGCAGAAACGTGTTCACGGTGTAGAGCAGCCAGAAGCGAGGAACGTCGGCGGCGGTGAAGTCCGCGAGAGTTTGATTTTTCTGGCGACGTAGTCCGGAGAGCGTACTGCTTTTACCGGATAAGACTTCGAGCAAACGCCGCTCGATGGAGACCAGAAGATCACTGGCGCGGAGATCCAGAACAGGAGGGATAAACGAGGGATGCAATTGGAACAGGCCAGCGGGCGAACGTTGCACTCGCGCAACACACAGCGCAGATAAGCCCTGCCGGCTTTCGTCTCCGATCACCAGCCGGAAATTCTTTCTCGCCACTAAAACGGGTTTTTCAGCGCTGTCTGAGTATTCGTCCTGAAGGTACTCTGTTTCGGCGCGGTACCGCGTCCGGGCTTCGCGGCCGGGGGTAGCGATATTCATTCCCCCATCGCGGTACTCAGGGATCGCGAGGTAAACATCCACCGTGTCGTGCGAAGCGGTCAGATGCTCCGAAAAGGCACGAGCCGGCGGTGCTGAATCTGCCCTCGGAAGATCGAATAGCAAACCATCCGGCAAGATACCGGAGGCTTCAGTGAGCGCAAGAGTGCCCGCGGCGAGAGCTTCCTGATCGATGCCGAGAGTGCGGAATCCCCACGGTCGAAATTGCAGGGCCTGCGTTCGAAACTGAAGGGAAGATTCAAGGAAACGGTCCTGGTGCTGGAGGTGCTGCGGGTTCAACAACGTTCCCCTTGCCCAAACAACAGGTTCCAGTCTATGCATCGCTGTTAAAGTAACAGAAGCTTTCCTGTCGTGGTTCGCAAAGAGGTGTTGTCACGTTTCGCCAGGTTTTCACGCTGTGTTGTTATTAAGCTGGAAAAGTGGAACGAATGTGACATAAAATTCCACTCCTCACGGTAGTGTAGAACCTTGACGCATCTTCATTTCCAGAATATAGTGATCCAACAGCCACCTGTGGAGGGTTATGGGCAGAGAAAGTACGCAGCACAAGCTTGACCGTGTTCGGTCACCGCGCGTTCACATCACCTACGATGTTGAGATCGGTGGCGCCATCGAGTTGAAGGAGCTGCCTTTTGTCGTGGGTGTGCTGGGAGACTTTACCGGTCAGCCGGAGCAGCCGCTCCCTAAGCTAAAAGAGCGAAAGTTTATCGAAATCAACCCGGATAACTTCGATTCTGTACTGGAAGGCATGAAGCCGCATCTTGCATTCGCGGTGGAAAATAAACTCAGCGAAGAGTCCGATGCGGCGAATCTCAAGATCGACCTGCGGTTCCGGAGCATGGATGATTTCGAGCCCGAGAATGTGGCAAGGCAGGTAAAACCGCTTAAGGAATTGCTGGATTTGCGAACCCGTCTGTCCGATCTTCGGGGAAGTCTGCAGGGCAACGACAAGCTCGAAGAGCTGCTTCTGGAAGCAGTTGGTAACACCGAGAAACTGGAACAAATCAAGGGCGAGATGGGCAAAGAAGGCGCTAATGGCTGATCCACAAGCCGCACAGGGACCGCTCGCCGTTACCGAACAGGTCGCGAGTAAGGGTCTGCTTGATCAGATCGTTGAAGAAGGCCGCTTCGGTTCCGAACCGGTTGCGCGTGAGCGGGGCAAGGATCTCGTCAAAGAATTTGTCGCGCAGGTCCTGGAAGGATCGATGACGATCGCCAGGGATGCGGAGGTGATGATCAACGCGCGTATCGCGCAAATCGATCACCTGATTTCGCTCCAATTGAGCGAAATCATCCACCATCCGTCGTTTCAAAAGTTGGAGTCCACCTGGCGTGGCGTGAAGTATCTGATGGATCAGAGCGAAACTGGAACGATGCTCAAGATCCGTCTCCTCAATACCAGCAAAAAGGAACTCCTCAAGGATCTGCAGAGGGCGCCCGAATTCGATCAGAGCGCACTGTTTAA
>JACMLA010000285.1 GCA_014379815.1 Bryobacteraceae bacterium
CGGTGGTGGACCCTTCAAACTGCGTCGCGACGACCAGTCTAAAATGGCTGAGCCGCCGGGGACATCTCGCCAGCTGCTACATCGCACTGCATAGCTACGGCGCCGCGCGGCAGCACGCAGACCCCAGTCCTCAGTAGTTCACGCAATTGTCGCGCCATTTTCAATACAGAGAAACGATTTAACACGATACTAAACTTAGTTCAAATTGGCCATGCCACACGCCACTCCCCCGGCCGGCGCGGACCGTGTTTTTTCATCGGTCCTTGCGCAGCATCGGCTGCCCGCTCCTGTCTCGGGTGCTCTGGGGCGCGTTCTCCTGCTCGACCAGCTCGATGCTTTGTATCGACAGGTTGTCTCCGGTCCCCCCGACAAACTTCCCTTTGAACGTCTCCTCGATATTCTGAACATCCGCGTTAAAATCGCACCCGGCGACCTCGACCACATTCCCCTCACCGGACCTGCCGTCTTCGTCGCTAACCACCCGTTCGGCTTCATCGAAGGCTGTATCCTTGCGGCGATTCTCCCGCGAATCCGGCCCGACGTGAAGATCATGGCGAACTCCCTGATCTCCGCCTTCGCCGCGCTTTCCAGCCACTTCCTCTTCGTCAATCCCTTCGGCGGCGCCGAGGCAACCAAAGAGAACCGCCGCGGTCTGCGATCGGCCATCGAACATCTCCGCTCCGGTGGACTATTGGTGGTGTTCCCCGCCGGTGAGGTCGCCCATCTCGACCTCAGGGAGCGGAGTGTGATCGACCCGCCGTGGAACCCCGGTGTTGCCGGTTTTGCGCGCATCACAGGCGCAACCATCCTGCCAGCATTTTTCGACGGGGCAAACAGCGCCCTGTTCCAGCTGCTCGGCCTCGTCCATCCCCGCATGCGCACCGTCATGCTGCCCCAAGAGTTCCTCAACAAACAGAAGCAGACAATCGAACTCCGCATCGGATCTCCGCTCGCTCCCGCCTCCCTCGATCGCTTCGACACCGACGAACAACGCATCGCCTGGATTCGTCAACGGGCCTACATCCTCAGGCATCGCGGCCAGCATAAGCCTACTTTGCGCATCGCGATTCCGAACCCGTTCCATCGTAATGAGAGCGTCGCCGCTCCCGTTCGCGCATCGCAACTGGAATCGGAGATCCTTGCGCTGCCCGCCAGCCGCCGTTTGGTAAGCATTGGCGAGCTGTACGTTTACAGCGCGGCTTTCCATGAGGCGCCTGCCGTCCTGCGCGAAATTGGCCGCCTGCGCGAAATCACCTTTCGCCGGGTGGGCGAGGGTACCGGCAAAGCGCTCGACATCGACAGCTTCGACGCCCACTACTCCCACCTGTTCATCTGGAATGCCGAAGCCCGCGAGATCGCAGGCGCCTACCGTCTCGGGCCGGTCGACGAGATCTGCCGCACCCACGGCATCCGCGGTCTCTACACCAGCACGTTGTTCCAGTACGGTGAAGCCTTCCTGCAAAAACTGGGCGGCAACAGCCTGGAACTGGGCCGGTCTTTTGTCAGGCCCGAATATCAGAAAAGCTACACCCCGCTCCTTCTGCTGTGGAAGGGAATCGCCACCTGGGTCGCGCAACATCCGCAATACACCGTACTTTTCGGCCCGGTTAGCATCAGCAACGATTACACCTCTGTCTCTCGCCAGTTGATGGTGTCTTATTTCACCAGCAAGGAACGCGGTACCGAACTCGCATCCATGGTCCGCGCGCGTCATCCGCTCTGGCGCAATCCCCTGTGGAATAATCTGTCGGGGAATACGCTGACGTCCCGTCCGGACAACGTGCAGGTGTGGGACATCGAAGAGCTCTCCGCCGTCATTGCCGACATCGAGACCGACGGCAAGGGTCTGCCCGTTCTGCTCCGCCAATATCTGAAGCTGGGCGGCAAACTCGTCGGTTTCAACGTCGACAAAGCGTTCTCGAACGTGCTCGACGGCTTGATCGTCGTCGACCTCCGCGCCACTGAGCGCCGTGTGCTCGAACGCTACATGGGCAAGACAGAAGCTGCCGAATTTTTCCGTTGCAACGCTCTCCACGAAACGGCCGCTCAGAAATATTCGAACTCAACAGGACAGCCCGTGAACCCTGGTGGTGGATGAAGGATCGGGGGAAGGGACACTTCCTACAGATCTTTGCTAAGGGAAAGGACGATTAGTGAGCGTTTCTTGACCCCGCTCTTGTTGAGATCATTAGATCGGTTTGCCGAATACGTTCCTGTCAACCCACCGCTTCGCAAGCTCAAACCAATTTAGTGGCTTGAGACTCGCCTCATATCGCAGATCGCCTTTGCTCTTGTATGTCTCGCTCAAGTGAGGTTGCATACGGGCAGGGCCTTCTCGATCGAGCCGTAGGTTTTGACGGTGTGGTCCCTCTTAAGCTGCTGCGGGCTCATCTCGGCCAGGCCGGAGAACCGGAACAGTGCATCGTCAGGTTCACCCTGATGAACAGAAATAATTCGTTTCTGCGAGAAGTGTCCATCTTTCATGGCGTGATCTTCCTGAATGGACTCGCAGTCAAGAGAAGGTGCTCTCCAGTACCAGGAGGTACCTCTTTCGTGGTCGTACCTATATTTGAATGTCCTAATGCCAAACAGAGTCTCTTCACCCATCCGTGCAGGGCGAGTTACCTGAGGAAGAAGGAAGGCGGAATCATCACAATTCGCCGCCCTGATCGCGGCCCGGCGATTGATTCCAACCTGCAGATCTGCATTGGTGAATGTCTGCGTGGTGCGTGTCTGGGTCACCTCAACTGCATTAACCTTAATTCTTTGCTGAGGTATCGAGAGGTGTCTCTGATGCCATCCGACCTTTGATTGGTGAGCTTTCAGACGGTACGCAACCACCGTGGCGCCATCGCCGCGCATGGCAAACAGACGAGGATCCTTCGATACAATCGAATCGCCTTTTTTGAGCACCCATACCTGATGTATCGTAACGCCTGAGGGTGGAGTAAAGATGCTGAGTTGGGCGCAGGCTTCAGGAACGAACCGGCCCAGGCCGATTCCAATGACGGCTAACCCGAGCAAAGCGGTGGAGCACTTTAGTGATGTGGTCGGTAATGTATTCATTTAGGTTTGTATCTCCTAAATTAGAAGCCAGCATAACAACAGCACATTTCGTACCCTGAAGGTGTGAGGTCAGAGCACCAGTCGGCAAATTGAACATACCAGGAACAGGATCCGGTTCCGCATATGTTGTTGCAGGTAACCGCAAAGCATTGCCAGATTGCAAAATCATTTCTATGCAGCTCCGGTCCGGGGCCGATGATTTCACCTGCGTGGATGGGAACGACGGTGGATCGCCCGTCTTTGCCGCAGGAAGTGATGGCTGCCCCGAATGCGTGAACGTACGAAGCCCGCCCGTTCGAGTGCGGTGATTAATTCGGCGCCCGTTACGCGGGGAGCCCTGCTCATGCAGCGACCGTGATTCGCTGAATGCCGATAAACTCCAGTGACTGGGCCGGGGCACCCTCAACTTCAAGGCAAAGCTCAACCGCCTCGCGCATCCGCTCCATAAGTTCGTCCAGCGATCGACCCTGGGTATGACAGCCAGGGAGTTGCGGAACTGAACCGACGTAGAGCCCTTCATTATCCCTTTCAATCACCACATCGAACTGTCGCATACTTACTCCCGATTGTGTCTGTGTTGAACGTTGGCGTTCCGGCAATTCCTGAAGCTGGTTTCTCGTCTGTACAGGGGAGTCTGAACTCCCTGCCTCGGACACGAAACAGCTGCAGGCGCCAAAAGACCTCCCATCGCGTCCAAACCCTGACAGCAAGCCAGCACGTGAACGTCTGAAGGAATCGGCTTCAAAACCGAACAGATTTCAGCCAGAATCCTCACCCCACCAAACCCGAGTTCACAAATTACAGAACGCAATCTCCTTTACTTGCATCAGCGCACCTTGAAA
>JACMLA010000286.1 GCA_014379815.1 Bryobacteraceae bacterium
ACACCAGTGGGTACGTATCCCATTGTCCCCGTCAAAGCGAATGTGGGGTACTTCAGTGCCTTCTCTGCGTCCGCAAATCGTCTGGCCGAGCGTAATTCCGACCGGAAAGCAAGTAGCTCAGGTCGCTTCAAAAGTGCGCTCCCTTGAAATTCGGTCAGGGCCAGCGGCTCCAGTGGCGCCGCGCCAACATCAGTTATATCAGTGTTGTCGAAGTCCCGCCTGCCCAGTGCCTGCGCAAGGCTTGCTCTCGCCGCTCGACGCTCGTTCTCAGCGGATGCAATCAGCAATTTTGCTTCCGCCAGATTCGTTTGCGCGAAGCTTAGATCCAGACTGGATTTCAAATCAGCGTTAACCAACTCCGAGATCTGGTCCACAACTGCCTGCCGTGCGCCCAGAGTGGCCTTTGCAACCGTCAGCACCATATCCGCACGCAATGCCCCAAAGTACGCTCTTCTCACGTTCAGGACCACATCCGCCGCAGTTGCTCTGATTCGCTCGGTGGCCGCATCGGCCGCCGCTTTGGAACTCTCGACAAGATTTGCGGTCCGACCGAAGTCGAGCATGGTTTGACTTACAGTCACTCCTGTTCCCAACCGGCTGTATACAACTGGATTATTGAGTGCTCCGGCCGCGATACGTGTCGCATCGTTAGCGCCAACTGCGGTGAAACTTGCCGTTGCCGAGGGGTACCAGGCTGCACGGAATTGCTTCACACGTTCGAGGGCCGCTTCGGATTCATAGCGACTGCCTTCGATGGCGGGATGATTCTTCAGCGCGATCTGCTCGGCTGCCTGCATTGTCAACAACTCCCGTTGCTGTGCGAGACATAACGAGCCACCAAAGATCAGGAACAAGTACGCCTTCACTGCTGCACCTCCTGTGGGCGACGGCCGTAAACCAGGGAGAAGGCGGCGGGCACCAGGAAAATTGTAAAGAGCAGAGACACGGAGAGCCCGCCGATGATCGCCTGTGCGAGTGGCGCATAGGATTCACTGCCCGTCCCAAGCTTCATAGCCATCGGCAGGAGTCCGATCAGGGTCGCCAGCGAAGTCATCAGCACCGGGCGCAGGCGGACCCTGCATGCTTCGGCCACGGCTGCTTGCACCGCCATACCTTCCCCAATGAGCCTGTGAGTGAACTCGACGATCAGAATACTGTTGGAGACCACAATCCCCACCATCATCACCACACCCATTAGCGACTGCACGTTCAATGTGGTGTTCCAGAGAAAGAGTGCGATTACAACCCCGGTTAAACCCATTGGGACCGCCAGAAGAATAATGAAAGGATCGACGAAGGACCGGAATTGTGCCACCAGGATGAGGTACAACAGGAGCACAGCCAGACATAGCCCGATCCCAAAGCTGCGAAACGATTCGCGCATCCCCTGCACCATTCCCCGCATTGTGACTCGAGTGCCTTTCGGAAGGCTCAACGACGCGACGGTTTGATCGATCCTGGTCGCGACCCGGCCGAGATCTTCCGTTTGCAAACCGACGAAAACGTCAATCACACGTCGCAGCTGATAGTGGTCCACCTCTGTGGGAGCGTTGATCCTCTTGATCTCCGTTATGGAATCGAGCCGCGTCGGCTGGGAGGATTTAGGAGAATGCAGCGGGATAGCCCGAAGATCCTCCATACTGCGAATCTGATTCTCCGGATATTGAACGGTTAGCATGTAGTCATTGCCTGACTTTTCGTCGATCCAGAAACTAGGCGCAATCATCTGATTCGAGGTCAAAGCCGTAATAACATTGCTCACAACCTCGCGTTGCGTGAGCCCCATCTGGCCCGCTCGTGTACGGTCAATATCCAGCTTTATTGCCGGATAGTCAAGATCCTGTGGGATGTATACATCACTCACGCCTTCTATCTGGCGGATGGAAGCAGCTAACCTAGAGGCGATCTCATAGCTGGTCTCGAGGTCTGAGCCGCTCACCTGAACATCAATCGGCGCTGGTAAGCCTAGATTCAGAACAGCATCAACCAGTCCGCCTGACTGGAAGTATGTAGTGAGGTGCGGCATGTCGGAAGCCAGGCGGCGGCGAACGCGCGCCATGTAATCGTAGCTCCCGCCTTTGTGACCTTCCTTAAGGCTTACCTGGACGAATGCGGTGTGCTGGGCCGAGTTACTTGTGTAAATAGAGGAAAAGCCCGGAGTCGTTCCTATGTTGGAAACGATCATTGCCAGATCGTTGGGAGCGACTTCGCTACGGATCAGACCCTCCACTTTCGCGATCTCACCGGACGTGTTCTCGAGGCGGGTGCCGCTGGGTGCCTTAACGTTTATGACGAACTGGCCCGCATCCGTGCGAGGAAAGAACGCCACCCCGAGTTTCGGAACTAACAACAGACTCCCGGCAAAGATCGCCAGAGATGCGCCGCAAACCGCCCACGGCCGCCGAAGAGCCCCGCCAACTAGATGCGAGTACAGATCCAGCACTCGTTCGAACCCGGCATTAAATGCATAGTTGAACCGGTCCATCCAGCCTGGCCGGTCATGCTTTCCGTGGTGTGCAACCCGGATGAAGCGTGCGCAGAACAGAGGGACCACCGTCAGTGCCACTATGTACGAGGCTGCAAGCGCCAGTACAACCGCCAGTGCCAGCGCCGAAAACAGAAACTTGCTAACCCCGTAGAGCATCGTTACGGGAAAGAAGACCACGGCAGTTGTAAGGGTTGCCGCCAGTACCGGAAGCGCCACTTCCGCTCCCCCCTTCTCCGCAGCGGTCGCCGGCAGTTCGCCAAATTCCATATGGCGGAAAATATTTTCGAGTACGACTACGGAGTTATCAATGACTCGCGAGAATACGAGCGCCAGACCGCCGAGAATCATCGTGTCCAGCGTTCCGCCACCTATAGAAATGGCCAGAAATGTCGCGAGCGCGGACAGCGGGATGGATAGACAAACTGCAATGGTGGCACTGAAACTCCCAAGAAAAACAAGAATCATGACTGCTGTCATTACCAGTCCGAGTGCACCCTCGTGCACGAGGGTCTCGATCGCATTTCTCACATAGGCTGACTGATCGAATACAACGTTGGCCGTGAGTTGTTCCGGTACGTCCACGAGGCCGGAAATGGCAGTGCGGATACCATCCACGACCGAGATGGTGTTCGTATCCCCGCCCTGCTTAAGTACAGGCAGGTAGACCGAAGGTTGTCCATCCACTCGGACCATGTTGTTCTGAATCTGCTGAGCATCCTTTGCCTCGCCGATGTCCCCGACAGTTACCAGCCCCCCGCCAAGCACCTTCAAAGGGATTTTGTTGATGTGCTCTACTTTCTCGACCATGGCATTCGTGTAAAGACTATAGTCAAGCGGGCCAATTCGCGTGTCTCCGGCTGGCAGGATCACGTTGTTGTCGTTGATTCCCCGTACGACGTCCATCGGGCTAAGCTGGTGCGCTTCCAGCTTCATCGGATCCACGTAAACCATCACTTGCCTGTAGCGGCCGCCAAATGGCTGGGGAACCGAAGCCCCTGGAACATTTGCCACTTGATTTCGCACGGCATACTGGGCTGCGTCGCGCAGCTGCGTCTCGGTTAGCCCCTCCCCTTTTAGCGTGATCAGGCAAACCGGAAGACTCGAAGCGTCGAATTTGAGCACCACTGGTGGCAGCGTTCCAGGAGGCAGCCGCCGCAGGTTGGCCATGGAGAGATTTGAGATGTTCGACACTGCCGCGTCGGCGTCGACTCCGGGCTGGAAGTAGATCTTGATCAGACTCACGCCGGGAAGTGAGCGTGACTCGATGTGCTCGATACCGCTGGCGAGGGAGAAGAATCGTTCGAATCGCCCGGTGATGTCTGTTTCGATCTGCTCCGGCGGCATCCCGGAGAAAAACGTCGCGACCACCACGACGGGAATCCGAATCGGCGGAAACAGATCCACTGGCATCCGAAGCACAGCGGCCAGACCAACCACTAACAACGCAACGCAGAGAACGAAGATCAGGTAAGGATTACGAATGGAGAACCGCGACATTGATCAATGGCCCCCCGTCAGCTCAGCCGCCGCGACGAGCTTCGATTGCACCTGTGCGCCAGCCTTGAGCATGCTGCGGCTGCCGATCGCTACAAGTTCGTTTTCCTCAACCCCGGACGTCACTTCCACCAGATTAGGCGTTTCGATCCCAATGGTGACCGCACGATGCTGCAGCTTGCCGTCTTTACCTATCACAAGAACCGACGGTTTTACCCCTATGCCCGATACAGCTTGTATCGGCACTGCTAGTGCATTCGGATTCTTATCGAGGACCAGTGATGCGCTTCCGTACATTCCTGGCATCAGCGACCCGTCAGGATTGGGAATGTCAACTTCGGCCTCCATCGTTCTGGTTGCTGAATCCAGCCGGCCAGTGAAACGCGAGACCTTTCCCTGAACCACCCGTTGCAGGGAGTCAACCCGGACCTCGACTGGCCCATTTAAATGGATTCGCGACACTGTGGACTCCGGAACGGGCAATGTAAGCCGCAGCCGATCCACCTGAGAGATGCGGACCAGTGGCATCGCCTGACTCTGGGAAGCGGTCCCGGCCTGTATCATGGCCCCCGTATCCGCGTACCGCTTGGTCACCACACCGCTGAAAGGAGCAGTGACGCGCAAATACGACATCATCGTGGTGACACGAGCTCTGCTTGCATCTGATACCTGCACCTGCTGCTGGACGGCTGCGACGTTCGCCTTCGCTGTTGCAAGGGCCGCTTCGGCCTCGTGGTAGCGGGCGGTGGCAGTGTCTATTTCCTGCTGCGCGATCAGGTGCGGTTTCCCTTTTGAAACCCTCATCAGACGTTCGTAAGTGAGCTTCGCCATATCGCTCGCGGATTGAAACTGGGCAACCTGGCTCTGCGCGCGGACAACATCGAGTTCACTTCGTTTGTGGGTAGCGGAGGCTTGTTGTAACTCCTGGGTGTACTCCGGAACCTCGATGATCCCGAGCAACTGTCCGGATTTCACCCGGTCGCCGACGTCAACCGTAATCTGCTTCAGGTATCCCGCGACCTTGGCGTGTACCTCGACTTCCTGATACGGCCGAAACTCGGCGGTCAGTTCGACCACTCTTGAAAGCCCGGTTCGCTCTGCGCGTACAGCAGTTACCCTTGGCACCGCCTCGGTGGCCGCGCTGGCGCTCTGAGGTGCATGACTCGAGCAACCCGAAAGCATGAGAACAGCCACGATAGCCGCGGGAACAATATAACGCATGGGCGGAAGACACATAGTCCTTTTTTACGCCTTCCGCCGATTGCGAACTATCCCCGGGAGGGGGTAGATATGGCAGAATCCCACTGTAGCCGACGCCCATATCTGGCCGGCTCCGGCAAACACCGCTGGAACGAAGCGGTAAGCTACCGCTAGCGGACGTGCATAACAACCTCAAAGACAAAACGTGGATTGTCTTCCTCGTGGGGCTTGGATCGTTGCTCGCCTTGTTGTTTCTTCCAGGGATTGCTGCGCTTCGCCGAACCGAACAGGTGTATCGCGAAGTCCGGGCGATACAGCAATCGCGCGAAACCGTAGAGCGGCATATTGACCAGATCCAGCGCGACCTCTATCTGGTGAGCGTCCGCGTAAGAGAGTTCCTGCTCGACACTTCTCCAAACGCATCCGATCACTATCGGACCACGGTTAAAGAAAGCCGCAGCAGAATCGAAAAGCAAACGGTCGCACTTCGCGCAGAGAAGCTGGGCACGGAAGCCGCTGATGCTCTGCAGAATCTTGAGGCGCAACTGTCCGACTATTGGCGCGCCGTTCAGCCGGTTTTCGCATGGGCGCCTCAGGACAGGGCCGTGCGGGCAACCTATTTTCTTCGGGAGCAACAGCGCCCCCGGCGTGAGAATATCATCGCCATCGCAAGCGAGCTGACACGACTGGCAGACGCTTCCTACCAGCATCAGTTTGAGCAGGTGGATCAAAGCCAGTCGTCATTCCGCCGCGACATCGAGCGGACCAGCGCCGTTGCTTTTTTCATCGGTGTATTAATAGCGGGTGGAACAGCTCTCCGCATCGCCACTCTTGAAGCGCGATCCCGCGCTCAGCAAATAGCTACCGAGCAGGCCGAGGAACGGCTCCGTCATCTGTCCACGCAACTGATGAGAGCTCAGGAGGAAGAACGATGCGCAATTTCACGCGAGCTGCACGACGAAGTTGGGCAGATGCTCACGGGCCTTCGAATTGAGCTTGGCGCTCTGGAGCGTCTTCGGGGGAGCGACACCTTCAATCAGCACCTCGATGAGTCAAAGTCGCTCGCCGAACAGACGCTGCGGACAGTACGTAGTCTGGCCGTTGGGTTGCGACCTTCCGTGCTCGACCTTGGCCTTGCGCCAGCCCTTCAGTCCCAGACACGGGAGTTCTCAAAGCGTTCCGGTGTGCGAGCGCACTTTTCCACCGAAGGAGACCTCGAGAACGTACCGGATGAGTACCGGACATGTATCTATCGGCTGGTTCAGGAATCCCTTACGAACTGCTTGCGGCACGCTGGCGCCGACAATGTGGAGGTAAACCTCCGGGAGCGAGGCCGTGTACTTAATCTGGAGGTGCGGGATGATGGAACGGGGTTCGATTTGTCCGCTGAACGGCACGGCATAGGTTTGCTTGGCATGCAGGAGCGGGTACGCGAACTTGGCGGCCGACTGGAGATCGACACACACCCTGGGCAAGGTACCTCGTTGCGAGTAACCCTCGCAATGCCCTCATGATTCGGGTACTTGTTGCTGACGATCACGGCGTAGTTCGCAAAGGTGTGCGGTTTCTTCTGGCCCAGGAGCCAGATATTGAGGTCGTTGGTGAAGCTGAAAACGGACAGGACGCAGTTCGTCTGTCCGCCGAGTTGCTGCCCGACGTGATCTTAATCGACATCGCAATGCCAATGCTGAACGGCATCGACGCAGCCGCCCGGATCACACGCACCACTTCGGGCATCGGAGTGATCATCCTCAGCATGTATTCCGACGAGGAGTACCTTGTGCGAGGGCTCGCAGCCGGCGCTCGGGGCTATCTGCTAAAGGACTGCGCAGAGCCGGATATGGTCAGGGCAGTTCGTGCGGTGGCTCAGGGACGAACGTTTTTCAGCCCCGCTATTGCCCACATGTTAATGGAAGATTACGTGCGGCGTTTGCAACGGGAAGGGCTGCAGGATTCTTATGATCTGCTGACGGAGCGCGAGCGCGAAGTACTCCAGCTATTGGCTGAAGGCAATAGCAACAAACAGGTGGCGGCCATCCTGAATCTGAGCACCTACACGGTCGAGACGCATCGCACGAATCTAATGCAGAAACTGAACCTTCACAACACGGCAGAGATCGTGATTTATGCCATGCGCAAGAAGGTCATCTCGTGATGCCCATAGATCTAAGGCAGCACCTTGCGCTTGAGAGGACCCTGTTAGCGTACGTTAGGACCGGACTCGGGCTGATGGGTGTCGGCTTTGTGGCAGCTCAAATTTCATTTCTGCCATCCTGACCGCGAACACAAGCATCAGGGTGGTGGAGTGTATCGAAAGTACATTCGATTTGCTTTCCAACGTATGAAAAATCGGGCAGTTGCTCGCGAGTGTTAACCACTGCATTCGCCTGATCGCTACGCGATCCATTTACCGCGCTATTCCGTTTGTCGGCATCGGACTCTCCGAAGTTGGTTCGGACGACGACGTTAGTGTCACTCGCAAACTCAGAAGCGCGGTGACGTTTCGTAATTCAAGCGGAAGCTGCGTGATCTGCCAACTGCTGAACGAATTTGCGATGGTGGCATCGGTCGTATTCAGAGGCGAAGCTTGCCCGTATACCGCAAACGTTTCCGCAGCCCCAGCCAGTTTCAAGGAAACATTCAGAGTCGTGGGAGTGTGAATAGGAACGTCTACGGAAGGATTCTCATATGGCGCGAATCCCTGGAGATCCACGTTGACTCGATAGCTGCCGGGGCTCAGCGAAGGAAAAAGAAACGCTCCCGCCTCGCTGGTTCTCGCTTCCCGGACGGCGGCATTCGATAGATTCGTTGCTCGCACAACTGCCGCGGCAGCGGAGCGTCCTTGCGGATCGGTAACATTGCCCGAGAGTCGAGACAGGCCCAGTTGAGCGTTCGAAGGCAAAGGAGCGAGGAGCGTGGCCGCAAGGATCAGTACTGCTGGAATCATTGTGCGCATATCGTGAAATGAACAGACAGCGTAAACTGGAAAGCTTTCGAAGCGAAGCAATGGTCGCCGCACGGGCGCGTGATCGCTAGGCCGGCGGGCAACAAAAGGAAATGAGTGGGAGCGGCGATCCTCCGAGATTCGCCGCCCCCC
>JACMLA010000287.1 GCA_014379815.1 Bryobacteraceae bacterium
TGAAAGTCCCATTGCCATTGTTGCGATACAGGACATTTTCACCCCAGCCGGTGATGAACAGATCCTCTGATCCATCATTGTCGAAATCTCCTACGCAGACCCCTGACGCCCACATCGTACGTTCCAGACCTGCGCGTTTCGTAACGTCGGTGAACGTGCCATTCCGGTTGTTCCGATACAGGCGATTGGTAGCAACTCCGCCTTTCAGATTGGTGGGATTAGCGGGCAGACGAGAGCCGGTCAGCAGGAGGATATCAAGCCAGCCATCGTTGTCGTAATCGAAAAACGCAACGCCACAGCCATTGGTCTCAAGAATGTAAAGCTTTCGCGTGGTGCCGCCGTACACAATGGGCTCGGTTAAGCCGGCGCGCGCAGCGATATCGGTAAAGGTCACTCCCAATGCAGACTGACCTTTGGCAACAGAGGCGGCCGCGAGCGTCAGCCACTCGCGACGTGACAAAATCATGCCCGGGTTTGCCCTTCCCGAACTGTAATTACCTGATTCACAGGCGAGCCCTTTACAGTCTCCACATCACCGTCAGGCCAGCGAATTTCCAGCTCCACTGTTAGTGCGGCGGCAACACCGAAATGCAATCGAAGGTCGTTCTGGCTTAAGTACGATCCGCCGCTCCGGACTTCGTCCATCTGAGGTGGTAAGCCCGGCGCCCGGCAGGTAACACGAGCACCGATGGCGGAGCGGTTCGATTTTGTTCCAATACATCGGACCTTGATCCAGTTGCCTGACATGGCCCGGTCGCAGCGAAGCAGCTGAGGGAAGTCATTGATGCAATTGACCACCACATCCATGTCACCGTCGTTGTCGAAATCACCGAACGCACAACCCCGGCCAGTAACCCGTTCCAGTATGCCAGGTCCGCTTTCAAGCGAAACGTCTTCGAATCTGCCGTTCCCCAGGTTGCGATACAGTACTTTCCGCTCGCGATAGCCCATTTCGTCGTTGCTGCCCACTTCGGGGTAGACGTGACCATTCGTCAAAAGTATGTCGGGATGACCGTCATTGTCTGTATCGAGAAATCCCGCACCCCAGCCCATAAATCGCGTGTTTCGCCCCAGTCCACTTTGAAATGTCTGATCCTCGAAAGTGGAATTACCGGAGTTCCGGTAGAGGCTGGAAGTGTCTCCCTGGAAATTAGTCTTTACAATGTCGAGCTGTCCATCGTGGTCATAATCCGCTACGCTGACGCCCATACCAGCCTGGCTTTTTCCATCGGGACTGTAGGCGGCTCCAGCTTCGATGGCAATGTCTGTAAACGTTCCGTCTTTGTTGTTGCGATACAGAGCTGAGGAAGTCGAATCGTTCGCTACGTATATATCTGGCCACCCGTCGTTATTGAAATCGCCAGCGATCACCCCGAGACCATAGGTGCCGGGGGTCTTCCAGATACCCGCCTGCTCACTCACATCCCGGAACGTTCCATCTCCATTGTTCCGGAACAGAGCATTGCGGCCTCCCTTTAATCCAGGCGGCCCACACGCCACTCGCATTCCTTTGAACAGGCACTTGCCCGATTCCGGCACAGGCACTGTCTTTATGTCGAAATCGATATAATTTGCGACAAATAGATCAAGATTACCGTCACGATCATAGTCGACGAACGCACAACCCGTGTTCCACCGATTCAGTTTGCCGCCCGACCCGGGTACGAACGCAGCCTGAACCCCGGCCTTCGCAGCAACGTCTGTGAACGTGCCGTCCCCCCGGTTCTTCCACAACGAACATTTGCCCCAGTACGTGACAAAGAGGTCGTCGAGATCATCATTGTCGAAATCTCCAACGCAGCAGCCCTGTCCCCAGCCATGCTTGCCTATGCCCGCTTTTAGCGTGACGTCGGTGAAGGTTCCGTCGCGATTGTTCTTGTAGAGCCGGCTAACAGGGGCATCTCCTGCACCCCAGGTCGTCTCAAATCTGGACCCGTTCACCAGAAATATATCCAGCCATCCATCGTGATCGTAGTCATAAAAGGCAACGCCGCAACCGGTCGTCTCTAAGAGATACCGATTGCGGCTTTCGCCTCCAAAAATGGTCTTCGTTCGCAGCCCCGCATCACGGGCCACATTGATAAACTGCGCCCGAAGCGGCAGTCCGTTCACCAGTTGGTCGAAGGTGAACACTGCCGCCGAAGCGCAGACGGAACGGAAGAACGATCTACGGCGCATCTGGCCGAGGCCGGGCTTCTTAGAAGTCCAGCCTGAGCGCAAACTGCAACCGACGCATCGAAGAGTTTGGAGCCAGGCCGGTGATCCGACCTACTTCCGCGTTTTGTACGTTGTTGTTCGGGTCACCCAGATTCGTGTGATTGAACAGGTTGAACGCCTCAGTGCGGAACTGCAGAGCAATGCCTTCCCGAATCAGGAAGCGCTTGTAGGCTGACATGTCGACGTTCGTAAACTGTGGCCCAAACAAGTTGTTGTAACCGTAATTTCCGAACGTATTCGCGCCAGGAATCAAGAATGCAGCGTTTGAACCCTGAGCACCGAAATTGCCGGAGAACCAGCGTTCGCGGTCCTTAGGAGCTCCCTCATAAGGATCACCCGGGCCCCGATCCGGTCGTCCACTGGGACCCACATCAGGGCGTCCTGTCCGATCGGGAAGATCAGGAGTAAAAGGTCGGCCACTTCGCCACGTCACAGCAGACGTTGTGCCCCACCCGCCAACCAGCAGATCAAACGCACGGTTCAAATTCCCTCCGAACTTTCGACCCCGTCCAATGGGTATTTCAAAGGTGACAGGAGCAACGATATTGTGTCGTGACAGGAAGTCGCGAGGACCGCGGCCAAGCTCCCGGTTGTACAGGAAAGTGTACGCGTCTCCTGAGTCGCCTTCTGAGTCCTGCAAAGTATAGCTCAGGCGACCGCTAAGTCCGCCGGAGAATCTCTTGTCCACATTTACCTGCAACGAATCGTACCGGTTTGTCGAGCAGTTGCAATACAGGAAGACATCCTGAGTCCAGCCAAACTGACTGAAGTAGGGTCTTCGCTGGTTCTGGCTAAGAGACGAGCCCGGAATGTAGTTCGGCTGATTTACGTTCAGATCGGGACCATCTCCGTTGAATACGTGCCGTCCTACGTTGCCAACATAGCCAGCATCGATCGAGAGATCTTTGGTCAGCTGATGTTGCACTGTCAGGTTGTACGACATGGAACGGGGGAGCCGTACCGTATCTGGCCGGGCGTTACCGCGTACACCATCGGGCAGACGGAATCGACCTGCCTGATTCGCTTGAGGAAACGTCGGATCCTGTGGTCCCACCGCCAGTGAGAAGACCCGATCGAAGTTGTTGTCCGGGTTTACATTCTGACGAGCCAGCACGGGCAGGTTCTGAGTCACGTTGTGGCCGAAAATCGACCCGAACGTTCCCAGAGCATAGCCCCAGCCGTACCCCGCGCGGACAACTGTCCGATTGGAAACCTGATAGGTTACACCGAGGCGTGGGGCAAAGTTACGCCAGTTCATCCCCTGCAGCATGCTCAACGGATTGCCTCCGACACCAGCGACAACAATCTCGCCGGTACGAAGATCCAGCTGCCCGCCATTGCCAGGCTTATTCACACTTTCCGGGAAAATCATTTCCCAGCGCAAGCCATAGTTCAACTGCAGCTTTGAGGTGACCCGCCAGGTGTCCTGACCGTAGAAGAAAAAGCGCCGTTGCCGTTCCCGCGCTTCTTCATTGGTGCTGAAGTAACGGCGGAACCGGGTTACGTCGCCCAGCAAAAAGCCAGCCAGGCCAATGCCGCTCTGCGGGTTGTCGCCATTTGAGGCCAGATAGCCTGTGCGGGCATTGTCAAACTCGAGCACGCCCGAGCGATGTTCGTCGCTGGGAACACGCAGATTGCGGGCAAAACGAAGGTCCGCTCCGAAACGGATATTGTGGTTGCCCACGGTCTTGGTAGTGTTGGTGGCAATCTGATACTGCGACTCGTCCTCGCTAAGCGGACAATTGCACTGGTTTGCTCCAAGACCGTATCCGATGTCGGTACCACCGTCACCGAAAATACGGAAGTTCGGCATACCGGAAGTGAACGTGTTATCGCGATTCAGGTTGGGTATGCCGACGTCGCGGGCAGGCGTTGTGCCGAAGTCTCCTGGCAGCACATCGACCTGATAGCGCATCCAGCCAAACCGGATCTCGCTGATCAGGGTCGGCGTCCACGTTTTGTTATAGCCAATCGCAAGGCTGCGATTCTTGGCTTGCGAGTTTCCCGCGAACCCAAGATTATCCAGCGCGGGCCCTCCGTTTAGCGCACCGAAGGCTGGTGGAGCTTCTTTGCGATAGTCCGCAAAGCTGAACCGTCCAAACATCTGCTGGGTATCGCTCGCAAACCAGTCCATCCGGCTGTTCCACTGTTCCGAATCAAAATCTTCAGAACCTGTGGCCACATAGTTACGACGGAAAGCAGCCGTGCCTGCCTGCAGGTTATTCGGTCCCGGTAAACGGCGGAGCAATGCCAGGCCTTGAGGGCTCAGCTGGCTGAGAGGGATCCGGTTGCCTGCAAAGGCCTGCCGTCCTACACCTGTTGTGGCATTACCGGTACGGGGGTCGAAAATCTGATTGCGCTGCAGAAGCACCATGTTGCCCGCAGTGTCGGGAACCATAACCGTGCTTCCGGGAATAGGCTCGAGGTAACGGCTGAAGTCGCCTTGAAGCGTCTCTGGCAGGGGTACCGAAGTCTGCACAGAAGAGCCCGTACGGCGACGCGTAAGCTGCGCATCCGCAAACCCGAACAGTTTGTTCTTGATGATCGGTCCGCCAATAGATCCGCCAAACTGGTTCCACTTTACTGGAGGTACACCATTGTTCTCGGCATTGTTAAACGGATTGCGGGCGAATGACTGGAAGCCCGGTGTGTTCCATCGACCGAAGTGAAACAAAGATCCGTGGAGCTCATTAGTGCCCGATTTCGTTGTGTAAGTCTGAACGCCCGCCGCTGCGAGGCCATATTCGGCATCGTAGTTTTGGGTGGCTGTTTTGACTTCAATTACAGAGTCGATGGTCGGGTTAATGACGATGATTCCGAGGATTGGATCCTGATTACTGGTTCCGTCCAGCTGGAAATCTGTTCCACTGAAGTGCTGCCCGTTTACCTGAATCTGAACGCTTCCCTGGGGGTTCTCGCTCGAGGCATGCTGCCAGTTAAGCTGAGTGGTTCCAGGCGTCAGCAGCTGCAAGGACTGTAGATTGCGATTAAACGTGGGAAGGTCAAGAATTTGTCTCGAAGTCAGAATCGTATTTACTTCCGCGCGGTCGCTTCGGAGAAATGGGGCCTCCGCAGTGACAACGATTTGTTCGCTGACATCTCCGACCCGTAGCTGGAAGTCGGAGCGTGTTGCGACGTCAACACTGACCGGGACGCTCTCATTGAGTGATTTGTTAAAGCCAGGAGCCTCGACCGTAACTCGGTAAGTGCCCGCGATCAACTGGCCGCGATTGAAGTTTCCGTCCTGATTGGTGGTGACCTCAACAGTCGTGTTCGTTCCGGTGTTGGTAATGGTGAGTTTTACGTTGGGAACACCCGCTCCGGTTGGATCGGTTACGGTTCCGAAAATGCTTCCGTAGACTACCTGAGCCGCAGCCGGATACCGAAGCTGCACGAAAAGGCAAACTAAGAGCAGGAGACTACCTGTCAGACCTCTGAAATTATGAATGGATCGCACTTAGATTCGGGAAAACCGCATGCAAACTCGGCAGCGTTCCCTTCCCCCTTGTGCAAGTTATACCGAAATTAACGGAATGTCATCCCAATGTAACCGCTACATACTAGTACCTAATACTGCCTGCGAGTACCGTATCCGAGGGTTAGTTGGTAAGTGACATTACGCATAACCACAAGCATAAAGACACCGTGGGGCGGGCGTCCACGCCTGCAGAGGGTCTCCAGACCCGCTTCGGAGGCCATTTGCCGTCTTCGTAAAACACTACACCGTTAAGAGCGCCACGTGGCTCTCAAAACTACCAAATTGCGTCAACAATCAGTCACGATCCCGAGTAATGCCCCGATCTAGTGCAGGCCCGGCTTTCCGAAACATCTCCGCCTGTGCGGCTTCGGCTTCCGCTTTCAGTCTGGCTCCTTTAGCCATAAGGGTTTTGCTGGATTCCAGATCACCAGCGAGTCATCGGATTTGAGCCAGAGTGTTGTAGGGTCCAGGATTCCGGGGAGCAAACTCAATAGCTTTCTTTAATGCCGATTCAGCTTCCTGAA
>JACMLA010000288.1 GCA_014379815.1 Bryobacteraceae bacterium
GTGGTTGACAGAACCATCCAGCGTGAAGAGACGCATCTGGATCAGGTACTGGACCATACCGGCATAGTTTCTTTGAAAGCCGCCTGCCGCGGGGTTGAAGTGGCTGCGCACGTCAAGGACTATGCTGTGGATCTGGTAATGGCGACGCAGCCCGGCACCAGTGGCTCACATGAACTGGCAACCAGGTATGTGCGCTACGGAAGTTCTCCCCGGGGTGCTCAGGCACTTGTTGAATGCGGCCGCGTGCTCGCGCTGATGCGCGGTCGTGTGAACCTCAGCATAGACGATATCCGGGAGGTAGCACCTTCGGTCTTGCGGCACCGGATTATTCTCAATTTTGACGCCCATGCGGACGGTCTTACGGCCGATGGCATCCTGAAGAAGATCGTGTTTTCCATCACATCCGCAGTAGCTGCCTAAGTTACCTGGAGGACTCGTTATGGCGCAGTCCCAACTGCTCGACCAGGAGTTTTTGCATAAGCTGGAGCGACTAACTCTGCACTGGCAAAAATCGTTTGCGGGGCTGGTTGGCGGGCGTATCCCATCAAAATTTTCTGGTCTCGGGCAGGAGTTTCTGGATCACAGGCACTTTCACCATGGGGACGACCTCCGCGCCGTGAACTGGCGTGCCTACATGCGTCTGGAAAAGCTTTTTCTGAAGATGTTCCAGGTGGAGCCGCGTATTCCGGTACGCATTCTGCTCGACTGCAGCGCCTCCATGGAAAGCAAGTTCGACTATGCCCGCAGACTTGCAGGAGCGCTCTGTTACGTGGGTCTGGTAAGGCTGGATACTATCTGCATCCAGCCGTTTCGAGACAAGTTGGAAGAGTCCCATTTGTGCAGCGGAGGGCGACATCGGTTCTTGCCCGCATCGGAATTTTTGAGTGGCTTGAGACACGGTGGCCCCACGGACTACATGGCCGTATCGAGAGCAGTCGCAGGGAAGTATCCTCAGCGTGGATTGCTGATTATTCTCTCCGACTTTCTGGACGATCAGGATGTGGAGCGTCCCTTGCAGTTTCTGGCAGACTTCGGGAACGAAATCAATTTAGTGCAGGTATGGTCTCCAGAGGACCGCGAGCCGTCGTGGGATGGGGAGCTTGACCTGGTGGATGCTGAAACCGGCGCGCATGTTGAGATCTCCGTGGATGGGAGCTCCCGTAAGAACTACACCGCCGCCTTCGACCAGTATTCCGGTAGATTGCAAAACGTTGCCAACCGAAGTGGTGGGCGGTACGTCGGTTTACCCACGAGCGCTGCGATTGAGGACGTAATTTTTGATTCCCTGATGCGCGCCGGAGCAATCCAGTAGATGTTCCTTTTAAATCTCAGCGTGCTGGAACTGCTAACACTGTTTACCGCAGTAGGTGGCGTGGTCGTCACGCTATACCTCCTGAGCCGGTCACGACGACGGCAGACTGTTCCGACCTTGCGGTTCTGGGTCCACGCGGCGCAGCCAGTGCCTTCGTCACGCCGACGCAGGATTCAACAGCCATGGTCGTTGCTGTTGCAGTTAATCAGTCTCGCTCTGTTGATCCTTGCCATTGCGCAACTCAAACTGGGCACCCGCGAAACTTCTCAGCAGGATCATGTGCTTCTCCTCGATGCCTCATCGTGGATGGGGGTCCGAGGGGGTAACAACTCTACGCTTCTGGACGAGGCTAAGGGCAAAGCACGAGCCTGGGTTCGTTCGCTAGGTCCGGCAGACAGGGTCATGGTGGTGCGTGTGGATGGTGTGTCCTCACCGGTGACAGCCATGGAAGCGGACCGTCGCATTGTATTGCGTGCCATCGATGAGACTGGGGCAGGTGCATCTGCGCTCAACCTGGACCAGGCATTTCTATTTGCAAATCAGATTCGGCGGCTGCACAACAGCAAGCAGGGTGAGATCGTATACGCCGGTGCTGGTCGTGTAGGCGCAAGTGGTACGCCGGTCAGCGCTCCGGCGAATCTTCGCTTGTTATCGGTCGAGGGCCCGCGGGACAACGTTGGTCTGCAACGGCTCGGAGCCCGGCGGTCGGACAAGGCACCCGAAGTGTGGGATGTATTCGTAGCGGTCCACAACTACAGTGCTTTGCCCCGGCGCGTTCCGGTCACTCTGCTGTTTGGGGGTGCCCCAGCAGGAAGTACGTTTATTGAAGTCCGTGGCGGCGCAACGGAAACGTTCACCTTTCATCACCGTACCCGGGCTGCGGGATGGATGGAAGCACGCATTCCCATGCGGGATTCATTGCCTGACGACAACAGGGCCATTCTCGAGTTACCCGGACTTCGGGCAATTAACGTTGCGGTATATACCGATCAGCCGGACGCGATGAGTCCTTTGCTGAAAGCGCTGCCACAGGTGAAGGCGACATACTACACGCCTGCTGAGTATCGCGAGCGTCCAGACGTGCAGGTAGTGATCGCTGACCGGTTTGTCCCGGAACCGCAGCCGAAGTCTGCCGTGTTGTATCTTGAACCTCCGGAGAACGCGAGGATCCGGGTCCGCAGTAAGTTCTCCGAAGCACGACCGATCATTTGGCGCGCCGAGCACGAGATTACCAGCGGTCTGCGGTCTCGTGACCTCAGGATACCTGCGGGGCAGGTCCTCATACCTGCTGCGGGAGACATCGTGCTGGCTGACGCGGGTGGTTCTGCCGTAGCGCTGGTGCGACCAGAAACGAAAGCGGTGGTACTGGGCTTCCATCCCATACGCAGCGATCTCCGGTTCGATCTAACGACTCCGCTGCTGATGGCGAACGTGTTGCGGTGGATGCAGCCCGATGCGTTTCGGATTGAAGAAGTGCATGGCATCAGCGTCGGTACAATCACAGCTCTTCTGGACACCGGAGCCGCCGGACAAGTCGACCCGAAGAATGTCAGGGTCCTTGCCGATAAACGGGACCTGCCGTTTACTGTCGAGGGCAACACCGTCAGGTTTTTTTCCGCAGTACCTGGTGTCGTGCGGGTGCTCAACGGAGATCGTGAGCAGGTGTATTCGTTATCTCTGCCGGAAGTTGCTGACGCAGACTGGGCCGTGCCGCAGAGTGTACGCAAGGGAATTCCACCCGACGTAGCCGCTGCGGTGTCTCGGGATCTCTGGCAACTTCTGGCCATTGCAGGAGCGCTGGGGCTCCTTGCGGAGTGGCTGATCTTTGGGCGTCGGCGGCTTGTTCATGCATCAGCGCAGGGCAGTACCGCGACAGTCGCTGCTTCTGAATGGAGGAAGGCATCTTGATCTTCGCCAGGGCATGGGCATTAGCGTTCCTGATCCTTCCTGTGGTCCTGCTGGTGTGGCAATGGAGCCGATCCCCACGCAGGCTGAACCTGATCCTCAAAGCGCTGGTGCTGGTCGCCGTGGTCCTTGCGCTGGCGGAGCCGGAGATGACGGTTTCGGAAAACAAGACAGGTGCGGTGGTACTGGTCGATACGTCCGCGGGTCTTCCCGCTGAAGAGGTACGACGAGCGTCGGATCTTGCGACCCAGATCGACAAGGCCCGGGGGCGTAATCAGGTCCGGGTCATTCCCTTCGCACGGACGACGAGAGCTGTTGCGACTGACGAGCATCGGGGTTCGTGGAGTATACGCAAGACCGCTGGGGAAGCCGGGCGCGCTACTGACCTCGAAGCGGCGGTCCGGGATGGTATCGCAGCCATGCCTTCTGGCACGATTCCACGACTGGTCCTGATTTCGGATGGAAATGAAAACCAGGGCAGTCTGGTGCGTGCTGCATCGATGGCCCGGGACTTAAACATACCTATCGATGCCATAGGCCTTCGGGGCCCTCCAAAACCGCTGTTGCGTATCGAGTCTATTGCCCTCCCCAGTCTGGCGTTCGCTGGCGAAAAATTTCCTATCGATCTGGTTGTCAGCTCACCCGGAAAGGCCAATGCGAGTGTGGAATTGAATGCTGAGGGACGGAAGCTTGGTACTCAGAGCCTTGCTCTGGAACCCGGAAGTAACTACGTTCGTGTCCACACAGCGATCAACACGGCCGGATCAGTAGAACTTTCGGGAGTACTTCGCAGCTCGGAAGCAGGCGAAGTCGCTTTTGAGCGGGCCCTAACCCTGCGCAAGCCCAGAGTGTTGTATTTCTCGAACGATCCTGAGGGTACCGAGAAACATTTGCTCGACACGCTCACAGCAGCACAGTTTGTAATTGATCGCTCGCAGGATCCTGTAAAGCCCTCTATCCGCGATTATCAGATGGTGGTTTTCAACAACCAGGATCTGGACGCGCTCCCCACGGCCCGGAAGGAAGAGTTTGAGCGTTTCGTCCGCGATGGTGGGGGAATGCTTGTGCTTGGTGGAGAGCGGAATGTCTACCGTGAGGAGAAAGAGAAGAAGCCGGAAGACGCGATGGATCGATCTTTGCCGGCCAAGCTGGCACCTCCCAAGTCGCCAGAGGGCACCTGTGTGGTCTTGATCGTGGACAAATCGTCGTCTATGGAAGGCCGCAAGATGGAACTGGCCCGACAGGCTGCTATCGGCGTGATCCAAAACCTTCGTCCGATCGATCTCGTGGGTGTACTGATTTTCGACAACTCCTTCCACTGGGCGGTTCCGATTCGAAGAGCAGAAGACCGGAGCACAATTACGCGGATGGTTGCTGGTATCACCCCCGATGGCGGTACGCAAATCGCACCTGCGCTGTCTGAGGCGTACCGCAAAATTTCCGTTCAGACGAACGTGACCTACAGGCACGTTGTACTGCTGACTGACGGTATATCGGAAGAGGGCGATAGCTTGAACGTTGCAAAAGATGCGGTTACGAAAAAGGTAACCATATCAACCGTAGGCCTCGGACAAGACGTCAATCGGGCGTATCTGGAGAAGGTAGCTGTCACGGCGAAAGGCCGCGCGTACTTCCTGACCGATCCCTCGGGTCTCGAGCAAATTCTCTTGAAGGACGTGATGGAGCATACTGGGTCGACCGCCATTGAGAAGGCGATCACGCCGGTTGTGGTTCACCGGTCCGCTGTTCTCGATGGTGTTGGAATCGAGACAGCTCCGCCTCTTAGGGGCTACGTCAAGTTCATCGCCAAGCCTGGTGCGGACACGGTCCTCAAGTTCGAACCTAACGATCCA
>JACMLA010000289.1 GCA_014379815.1 Bryobacteraceae bacterium
ACGCTGCAGCGCCGCCTGCGTCTTGGCTACGGTCGCGCTGCACGTATTCTCGACATGATGCAGCGTGAAGGCATCATCGGCCCGCCGGACGGTCCGAGGCCCCGCGAAGTCCTCAAACGCCCCGACTGGCTGGAAGAAATTGATCACCAGTTGCGATAATGCGGACATGGCGACATCGGTCACAGGCAAACTCAGCATTGAAGACTTTGAGCGCCTGCCGCAGGAGGAAGCAGACTACCGCGAACTCGTGGACGGAGAACTGGTCGACGTGTCCGGAAATACGCCAAGCCACAACATCATCCGGGACGAGCTGCTGGCACTCTTGCTGCCGGTTGTGAAACCAGCCGCTTAGGAATAGTGATGTCCGAACAGGAGTACAACTTCAACGGCAACGCGCACGGCCCCGACCTGTCGTTCTTCGGTCCCGATAAAGTCGCGATCCTTGCCGTCGATCGCCGAGTCCAGCCGTTCGTCCCGGATCTCGCAATCGAAGTCGCATCGCCGAACGACAAGTTTGCTGCACTACTTCGCAAGGTGCACCGTTACCGCGATTGCGGCACATCGGAAGTCTGGGTAATCGAACCGGAACTCCGCAAAGTCTTCGTATTCTCTAGTCTTGGCGACCGGGTCCTCTCCGCCACCGATCAACTTAAGACTCCACTGATCCCGGACTTCACGCAGCCGGTCTCCGACCTCTTCAGCCAGTTTCCACAATAAGTAGAATCAGATCCATGGCAAGTTCGGTCGCGCCCAAACTCACCGTAGAAGACTACGAGCGACTGCCGCAGGACCAGGTTCATAACCAGGAACTGATCGATGGAGAACTGGTGGAAGTGTCAGGAAACACAGCGGCTCACATCCGGGTAAGCTACGATCTTTCACTCAGGCTCGGCAACTTCATACGTGCCGGCAATCTGGGCGAGGTTGCTGTCGAGATGGAGTTCGACTTCGGCGGGAACGTCTACGCGCCGGACATCTCTTTCTTCACGCCTGCCAAAAGCCAGCAAGTTGTGTTGCTGAAACGCGTTCAGCCATTCGTACCCGACCTCGCCGTTGAAGTGGTATCGGCCAACGATCCTGATCCCAGAATCACCCGTAAAGCCAAACATTATCGCGACAGCGGTGTTGCAGAAGTCTGGATTATCGAACCAGAGAGCAGGGAAGTCACAATCCGGGCAGCTGGCAAAGATTGCATCCTGTCCACAGACCACCAGCTCACAAAGGCACTCCTGCCGGGCTTCAGTATCCCGGTCGCCGAACTATTCCAGAGACTGGACTAGCAAACAGCGATACGATATGCGCTGATGACCCGTCGCACGTTTCTCCCATCACTGGCCGGAGCTACCGCTCTTGCCGCCTACGCACAGTCCGAAACTCCTAAGCGTCGCCCAGGCCGGCTCAAACAGGCCATCTGCCCTGGTGCTCTGGGGCGTATGCCTCTTGAAGATAAGTGCCGCATCGTCGCGGATCTCGGCCTGTATGGCATCGACCTGATTGGACCAAAGGACTGGCCCACCCTGAAGAAGTACGGCCTGATTCCGACCATGTGCCCCGGTGGCGGAACCATCCCGGTAGGGCTGAACCGGCCTGAGAATCACGCCCGTTTCGAAAAGGACTGCAACGACCTGATCGACCAGTGCGCCACCAACGGAGTGCCCAATCTGATCGGACTTACAGGTTCACGTGCCGGCCAACCAGTGGAAAAAGGGATCGAGAATACCGTAGCGTTCTGCAACAAAATCAAGTCGCATCTGGAAGACAAGAACGTCACTTTCTGTATTGAGTACCTCAACAGCAAAGTCAATCATCCTGACTACGACTTTGACCACATGAACTACGGTGTAGAAGTCTGCAAGCGCGTCAACTCGCCCCGGGTGAAAATTCTGTACGACATGTATCACGTGCAGATCATGGAGGGCGACATCATCCGTATGGCGAAACAGCACCTGCAATACATCGCGCATCTGCACACCGCCGGAAATCCGGGCCGTCATGAGATGGACGATACGCAGGAAATGAACTACCGCGGCATAGCCAAAGCGCTTGCGGACATGGGCTACTCCGGTTTTATTTCGCACGAGTACTCGCCTACGCGCGATCCCCTCGCATCTCTGAAAGAGACACTACAGATCTTCGACGCAGCCTGACTCGGAAAGCCTCACTCGTATCGCAAAGCTGTCGAAGGCTCGATCCTTATTGCCCGGAACGCCGGCAGGGCCGAGGCCAGCGCCGCTGCTGTCAGAAGCAGGAATACCGGTGTCAGCACAGCCTGCAAGTCGGACGGCTTCACACCGTAGAGCAGAGGTGACACCAGACGTGCCAACGCCAGACCTGTCGCCACGCCGACCAGACTCCCAAGGATCGTCAGCACAAAGGCATCCCGCACAACCAGCCGCACCACTGCAATCCTTCGCGCTCCAAGGGCAATACGGATGCCGATCTCATGGGTCCTCCGCAGAGTCGTGTAGTTCAGAACTCCGTAAAGCCCGATCCCAGCCAGCAAAACAGCTAGCGCACCGAAGAACGTGGAGAGTATGGAAAGCAGCCGTTCCTGAATCATCGTGTCTTCAATCAGCCGTTCCTGACTCACGACGTTGGTCACACTCAGCGCGGGATGCGTCTCGCGGATTTCCGTGCGAATCGCCTGGATTGTGTTTGGCGACATCGCTCCACGAATATTCAGGGTCTGCCAGTCGCCGCCCCCCACTGGCGCATAGACCGTAGGTTCGGTTTCGGCGCGAACGCTGTTGTCCCTGGCATCCCGAATCATCCCGACGATTTCATAGGTTTGTGGCTTCTCTGACTCCCTGATGAACTGCCTGCCGACAGGGCTTTGTCCATCGAAGTACCTGCGGGAAAACGCTTGGTTCACAATGGCAACCAGCGGGACCGGCTCGGTCAGTGCGTCTCTTTGGTCGAATAGTCTGCCTTCCAGCAATGTAAGCTGCAATGTCTGTCCAAAGCCCGGCCCTATATAAAACCACAACGGTGCTTTCACATCGGGTGGCTTCCCGGTAACCCGGATGCTGCTGGTCCACTGGCTTCCCCCAAACAGACCCCAGCCTGAGCGTGCGACGGACTGCACACCAGCGACAGCACTCAGCCTTTGCTCCAGCTGGTGCCACGTGCCAATCCCCTTTCCCGCGACTGTCGAAAACTTGGGCGCTGCCACCTCGAACAACGTCACGTTTTTGGGATTGAAGCCTACGTCCACACGCTGCAGATTTTGCATGGTGCCAACAAACAGGGAAGCACCGAACAAAGCCAAAAAGCAGAAAGCTACCTGCGCCGTAAGAAACACACGAAACATCACCGGACTGTTGCCGATACGTGTTCCGTCCATTCGTAAACCATCAGCGGGTCTGGTTCTGGATGCGCGTAAAGCGGGTACCAGGCCTAGTATCAAAGTCACTACGACCGCCAGCAGCAAAAGGAAGCCCGTGAACCGCCAGTCCAGCCGCAAGTCGACAGCAAGTGGCCGGTCTGCCGGGCCCAGCATGCCTACCAGAAATGGCGCGAAGATCAACCCCAACAACCCGCCCGCTATGAGAGAAAGTACCACAAAGAGCCCTGACTCGATAAGCATCTGCTGGATTAGCCTTCCCCGGCCTGCACCGATCGAAACCCGCAGAGCGATCTCCTTTTCCCGAGCCGTCGCCCGGGCCAGGAGAAGATTGCACACGTTCGCGCACGCGATCAAGAGCACCAGAAACACGGTCCCGGCCAAAACCCACAACGCGGATTCAAACTCTCTTCTCAAATTCGAGGGCCCGCTTCCGGCAGCATGGACGGTCAACGTTGCCTTCTCAAATCTCTCGAGCAACTCCTTCGCAACGTCCCTGGGAAGCGGCTCGTTCTCACGCCGAACTCTCTGGAACGTTGCGTTCAGAACTGATTGGACTTCTTCCGGTCTCGTTCCCTTTTCCAGATAGCCCATGATCCGGAACCATTGCCAGCCATACT
Organism: Bryobacteraceae bacterium; assembly: GCA_014379815.1. The sequence goes on from JACMLA010000289.1 coordinate 3,964, forward strand.
GCTGAAAGATGCCCCCGCGCCGCAGGGACATTGGCACCCAAACGTCGGTCGAGATTCCCGGTTCCAGTCCCGTGAAACCCTTGTGCGTTACGCCGACAATCTCGATGCTGCGCTCATTGAAGGTAAACTTCTTTCCAGCTACCGACCCATCTCCCCCGAATCTTCGTTGCCAGTATTCGTAGCTGATCACCGCAACCGGGCGCTCGCCCGTACCTGCGTCGTCATTTACAGTCAGCAGGCGGCCAAGACCCGGACGCACGCCCAGAGCCATCAGAGCGTCACCGCTGATGTATTGCAGAGCGACCTTTTCGATTTCCGGTGAACCGTTGTGCTGCAAATCCTGCGGCCCCTGTCCACTCGCCCCAAAAAGATGCACTCTTCCTTCGCCCGCTTTGCGCAACTCCTGGAATAGCGGGAACGAAAAGTACTCATTCCGATTTGTGTCCCGCATCCCGCCGGGCGTCGTCAGGTAGACGAGCTTCTCAGGCTCATGCACCGGCAGGGGACGAAAGAGTACCGCATCGATCAGCGCAAATGCCGCTGTGACAGACCCGATGGCTAACCCCAGCGACACAATGGCCGCTGCAGTCAGGGCCTTGTTTTGCGCCATCTGACGAAGCCCGTAACGCATGTCCGCGATCATCGATTCCAGTCCCGCCATCATCTTTACCTCCCGGCTTTCCTCGCGCTTCCGCAGATCGCCACCAAATCGCAGCGAGGCACGCCGCCGGGCCTCCGCTGCCTCCACACCAGCGAGCTGCAACGCAGCCGACCTCTGCTCCAGATGAAACTCAGCTTCATCCCGCAGTTCCTCTGCAAGCTGGTCGCTCCGGAAGCTATTCACAAATCGGGTGAACCACGACATCGGATACGCTCTCCTATGCCTGCCGCAACACCTGAGCAACAGCGGCCGCAATCGCCGACCACCTCTCCTCTTCCAGTCCCAGCCGCTTCTTTCCGGCAGCCGTAATGTCATAGAAGCGAACCTTGCGCCCGCTTTCGCTGACACCTTGCTTAGCCCGAATCAAGCCGGCCTCCTCCATACGGTGCAGCGCAGGGTACAAGGATCCCTCTTCTACCCGCAGCACCTCTTCTGAGAGTGTCTCGATGTGCGCAGCCAGACCATAGCCATGCAGAGCGCCACGCCGGCTTAGAATCTTCAGCACCAGAATTTCCAGAGCACCCTGCAAATTATCCGTACGAGCCATAGTTGTCTTACTTAGATTACTTAGTATCACAGAATTGCTCGCGCTGTAAACAGGGAATTACTTGCGAGGGATTTCGACTTCGACAATCGTTCCCTACACTGCCTGATGTACTGCCACGTCGATAAGGCGAGATGCATTCCGAAGCCGCTGCCAGTTGTTAGTGCTCAGAACCAGAAGCGCAATCGTTCTGCCTGCAAAGTTTTGCTGGTATTTCATGCTTTGATCTGCAGTAATCAAGACGGTGAAGCCGGCGTGCTCCGCAGTCGTTAGCAGGGTCCCATTCGACAACTCCGCCCAACCGCAATCGTACGTCGGTGTCACTTCGTGGTTGGTCAGTACAGATCGCAGCTGAACAGGAACGTTGTGATCCAGCAGTACCGACTGTCGCTTAGCTGGCAACTTCTGCACTCAAACTCTGTGAGGCAAATTCAAGGACTGCGTTTACGTACTTGCGTTCCACACCCGGAAACCACTCGAGGAATTCGTCAACCGTAACCCCTTCCTCAACGTTCTCAAAAAGCGACTTTACCGTGACACGCGTGCCGCGGAAGACCCAAGCTCCGCTAAGCCGGTCTGGATGCTTTTCTACTCCGTCGCAGTCCTTCCAGTCGAGCATGACGTTTTTATTATCAGACACTTCTTCGCACCCCAGGGCGCAAATAGAGCCTTGTGCCAGAATATGAAGTAGTTCGCCCCCAATCCATGAAGCACCCGAATCCAGTCGATCCTGCTTTCGAGGATCAGGCACAACCTCCGGAAGAAACTAGTTTCGGCGACATCCTGACCCAGTTCGAGCAGCAACACACCGAACATCCGGATGCGCCCGGTCAGTCGCTGGAAGGCACCGTCGTTGCCGTCCGTGATGACCTCGTCTTCGTAGACATCGGCCGCAAAACCGAAGGCACCGTGGCGGTCGCCTCTTTTCGCGACGAAGCCGGAAAGCTATCCATCGAACCGGGTCACAAGATCCTGGTCAACGTGGCTGGCCGCAACGAAGACGGTACCTATCGTCTCTCCACCATTCGCGTTGAGCGACCGAAGGACTGGAGTGGTTTGCAGGAAGCCTTTGCCGAAGGTCGGACCATTGGAGGGGTCGTACAGGAAATCATCAAGGGCGGACTCCGGGTCAACATCGGTGAGCGTGCCTTCATGCCAGCGTCACGCAGCGGAGCCCGTGACGTCGCCGACATGGAGAAGCTCGTCGGCCAGGAAATTCGCTGTAAAATTACCAAACTCGATATTGAGAAAGAAGATATCGTTGTCGATCGCCGCGTAGTTCTCGAAGGCGAAGAAAAAGAGCGCAGGGAAAAAGCATTTCAGGCCATTTCGGAAGGTCAGGTCATCTCGGGAACCGTCAAAACGCTGATGGATTTCGGTGCCTTTATCGACCTCGGTGGGGTCGATGGTCTCTTGCATGTGGCCGACATGTCGTGGAGCCGCGTCAATAAGCCTTCCGACGTGCTGAAAGTCGGCGATCAGATGGACGTCAAAGTCCTCAAGATTAATGCCGAAACCCGGAAAATCAGCCTCGGTGCCAAGCAGCTTCAGTCCGATCCGTGGACACTTGCCTCGCAGCAATTTAACGTAGGAGACCGCGTTCGGGGAAGCGTCGCCCGTCTTGCCGAGTTCGGAGCGTTCGTCAATCTGGCACCCGGAGTCGACGGTCTGGTCCATGTCTCGGAGATGTCATGGTCCAAAAAAATTCGTAAACCCAGCGATCTGGTGAGTGTCGGCGACCAGGTAGAGGTCGTCATTTTAGGCGTAAATCCAACAGAAAAGCGAATCTCTCTCGGCCTCAAACAGGCGCTTGGGGATCCGTGGGAAGACGCACAGCAGCGGTACCCTGTCGGATCGATCGTGGAAGCAGCGGTAACGAACCTCGCGAACTTCGGCGCGTTTGTCGACCTCGGAGAGGGAATCGAAGGTATGATCCACGTCGGCGATATCACTCGCGAGAAGCGGATCGATCACCCCAAAGACCTCATCAAAACCGGGCAAATGGTCCGGGCGCAGGTTCTCGAATTCGACAAAGAGCGTCGCCGTATCCGTCTGGGTATGAAGCAGCTGGAACCCACCACCGCCGATCTCTGGATTGCCGAACATCAGCCGGGTGAAACGATCACTGGACGTGTTTTGGAAGTGAAAAGCGACCGGCTAAAGGTGGAAGTGGGCGAAGGAGTTTTTGGAACCTGTCGTCTCGCCGGAAACGAAGCCGGCCCGGAAGGCAAGGGCAGCGAAGCCTCCGGGGGTAAAAGCGGCGTCGACATCTCGGCAATGACCGCAATGCTGAAGGCCCGCTGGAAGTCCGGGACAGACTTTAAGGCAGAAGAGCAGGTCGCACGCGTCGGTCAGGTGCGCCAGTTCCGCCTCGCTTCCCTCGATCCTGAATCCAAGCGCATTACGCTGGAACTCATCAACTAAGTTGCGCACCCAGGCCGCGGCGATCAGGGGTCTCATCCTCGTACTCTATGCGGCCACCCTGTTTGAGGCCTGGACACTTGGCCCAACTGTCGATGAGCCAAGCCACATCGTCTCGTCGTGGCTTTGGTGGCATGGCCGGGACCGTCTCTATCCTCGCGACATGCCTCCTCTGACCAAGATCGTTGGTGGCACTGGCATCGCGTGGCTCGACCTCCCGATTCCGCCCGACCTTGGGAAGCCTGGCGATACTCGCAGTGAATGGGCCGAAGGTGCGGCTTTATTCGCGAAAGTTCCTGTCTCTCAGTTTCAGATCTTCCTTTTCTCTGCCCGTATCGCGCTCCTTACGTTCCCTATCCTGACCGCGCTTCTCCTCTGGCGCTGGAGTCGCGACCTGTTTTCACCGGCCACTGCAGGGATCGTGACCGCGCTCTGGATATTCTGTCCCACGGTGCTGGGACACAGCGGCATTTTCAAAAATGATCTTGCCGCAACGTTTACCTACTTGCTGTTCTGGTATCAGGCCTGGCAGTTCTGGCGCACTCCCAACACGCTGCGCGCCGCAACTCTTGCCATCGCCACTGCACTCGCGGTGCTCAGCAAGTTGTCATTGTTGTTCCTGCTTGGGATCTTGCCATTCATCCTGATCGCGAGAGCGCTGCGCAGTCGACAATACCTGATGGCGATTGTCTGGCCTCTGCTTGCATTCACCAGCGTGTGGCTCCTGACGATAGGGGCCTACCAGTTTGAATTGCATTGGGGTAGCCAGGGCGAACTGGCCAGGCTCGCAACTGACCCCGCAATCCCGCGAACCTTCCTCGCAATCGCCTCGATTACCCAGTTCGTGCCAGTGCCGGAAGCAGCATGGACCGGAGTCGTGTCTCTCTTCAAGTCGGCCGCTGATCCGGTGCCTGTTTACATG
>JACMLA010000290.1 GCA_014379815.1 Bryobacteraceae bacterium
AAGCGGCAGACTGAACGGGGTTGCACCGGGGACGCGAGTTCAGATTACTGCGCAGCCGAAAACAAACGGTCGTACTGGCGCGTACTTCGGTTTTGGCGGAGGCGTCACAGTCAGGTAGGACGGGACGTTTGCACTTCCCTCGGTGCAACCGGGATTGTACAACCTGGTTGCCATGAGCTACGAGGAGGGTCGCCCCGCGCTCGTGGGTCGAACGGAGCTAACCGTCTCAAACGCGAACGTCGAAAACGTGACGTTCAGCGCTGGATCAATAATCGACATCACAGGGCGTGTGATCCCCGACAAGCCGGAAGCGGAGAACAACGGGGAACCGGCAGCAAACAAACTCGCCGGTCAGGTGGCCCTGATCAGCGCCCGAAACATGCCGAACTTCGGCCCTCCAGCGCGAATTCAGGATGACGGGACCTTTAAAATCACGGGTGTTTTCCAAGACAAGGTGCTCGTCACGGTCTATGGCTTGCCTGCCGACCAGTACATAAGAACTGTAATGGCAGGGTCTGTTGACATTACAGAAACTGGTCTTGACTTGTCAGCGGTCGAATCGGCGCCACCGATTGAGATTCGGCTTAGCAGGAAGGGCGCGACTGTTGACGGAGTCGTGCTCGACAAGGACGGGAAGCCCGTAACTGGTTCCATGGTGCTGTTGCTTCCGCAACCATTCGACCCGGAAAAACCGTCGCTACCGATGTTCCGCAAAATGGCAACGACAGACCAAACCGGGCGTTTTTCCATTAAGGCGATCGCGCCCGGCGAGTACAGGTTGTACGCGTGGGAAAGTTTCATCTCTGTGGGGGACCTGGACCCGGATCGACTTAAGCCCTACGAGAAGAACGCCGCAGGCCTCAAACTAAAGGAGAGTGCGCACGAAACCGTCGAATTGCGGCTGAACTCACTGCCGGTGGAATGAAGAGAGCACGTTTGTTTTTGCTCCGTGCGCTGCTTCGTGGTAAGGTTCGGCCCTCCCCGACAGAGAGCAGCCTGGATGTCAAGGATCTGCTACACAATTAGTATGAACACCTACCAACTGGCATTTCTGATCGGTGCGGTCGCGGGACTTCGTTCAACAATCGCGCCTGCTGCGATTAGCTGGGCGGCCAGATCTGGCGGGCTTCGTCTCGAGAATTCCGGTTTGGACCTTCTCGGTTCTGGACCCGCACCCTACATTCTTAGTCTTCTCGCTGCGGGCGAGTTGATCGTGGACAAACATCCTAAAGTCCCCAGCAGAAAAGCAGCAGGGCCGTTCATCGTACGAATTTTGTCAGGAGCTTTGTGCGGAGCAGCCATTGGAACGTCACGCCAGGCTGCGGCAGGCGGCTTCCTCGCCGGAGCGTTCGGCGGAGCAGCGGGAACGCTTGCGGGATTTGAGTCCCGGTCCCAGCTGGTACGGGCCGCTGGAGGGAATGATCTCCCGATTGCCTTACTGGAAGACGCTGTTGCCATCGGCGGCGCATTCCTGACCGTCTCTCAGGCCAGCCGGAACGCTTCTACCCCGTAATGGGAAGGATGTATCGGGTCAGCACGGATTTCAGTTCACGAATTAACCGGGTCCGTTGCTGTCCTCCATGGGCAGAGATCAGGGGCATCATCCCTTTGAAGATCGACGAACATACCCGCGCGGTCCACAGAGCGTCGCGCGGCCTCAGGTCAGGCTTTCGATTTCTGAAGACTCGGGTCAGTCGCGTGGTCAGACTGTCCTCAAGAACCTGCTTCCGGTTGACCGATTCGGGAGCCAGTCCAGCTTCTACAAACATCGCTTCAAAAGCCGGATGCTGGGTGTGGAATGTAATGAATGGATCAACCAGTCCATCCACCAGGTCCTCAATCGGCAGACTGGAAAGTACCAGCACATCGCCCAGGTTCGCGTGGATCAGGTCGAGTTCTCTGACGTAGCGGTCCGCCAGAGCTTCCACAATTGACTGTTTGTTTGGGAAAAACTGGTAAAACGTTCCAGGAGAAACCCCAGCCTCCTGCGCAATCGCATTCGTGGTTGCTTTGGCATACCCGACTTCGCCGAACACTCGTGCCGCTGCTTCGAGAAGGCTCACAATGCGAAGTTTCCCGCGAGCCTGCCTTCTTACACTGATTTCTGCTTTCATAAAAAACGAGCGAATGCTCGCATAAACCTTGAATCGCGAGTGAACGCTCGTAATCCAATAAATCAGTTTACAACGAGGAGGAAACTAATGATAAGCGAAAAAGCTCCGGCAAGGAAGACAGCCCTGGTAACTGGCGCGACTGGCTTGTTAGGCAATAACCTGGTCAGATTGCTGGTGGAAAAGGACTTTCACGTCAAAGCTATGGTCCGTTCCAGAGACAAAGCGGCGAAGCAATTTACCGGTGTCACAGTTGAGGTGATCGAAGCAGACATCACCAATCTCGCTGCTGTCTCCGGGGCTCTTACGGACGTAGATATTGTCTTTCATACCGCAGCCCACTTCCGCGACAGCTACAAAGGCGGTCAGCACCGGAACGAGTTGTATCGGATAAACGTTCAAGGTACGGTTGACCTGCTCTCAGCCGCGTATCTCGCGGGGGTTCGGAAATTCATTCACACCAGCTCAATCGCGGTGCTCGATGGCAAACCCGGCCAGATAATCGACGAATCCATGTTGCGGGATCCTGCAAATGCTGACGACTATTACCGGAGCAAGATCCTTTCCGACGAGGCAGTCCTGCAATTTCTGGTCTCGCACCCCGACATGTGGGCAGCTATGGTTCTGCCCGGCTGGATGCACGGACCGGGTGATGTTGGGCCAACTTCTGCCGGTCAAATGGTCCTCGATTTCCTGAAGCAGAAACTGCCATTCATCGTTCCCGGTGACTTCTCTCTGGTGGATGCTCGCGATGTAGCTGAAGCGATGCTGCTGGTCGCGGAGAAGGGCACAAGGGGGGAACGATACCTTGCGGCAGGTCGTTCCATCGCGATGGAAGACTTGTTCTCCACCCTGCAACGAATTAGTGGAATCAAAGCACCGGCGCGAAAGATTTCCCTCCCGCTGTTGTACGGGATTGCGGTTGCGGGGGAACTATGGGCGCGTTTGACGAAGAAACCGATCCTGCTAAGCCTGGCAACAGTCCGACTGATGGAGCGTGAGGCCGGCAAATCAACGTTCGACAATACCAGAACCCAGCGACAGCTCGGGCTGCGCTTTCGCCCCACAGAGCAGACCCTGCGGGACGAGATCGAGTGGTATCGAACCAGGGGATGGCTTAGTGCACAGTCCTAACGCGAGTGCCATGAACCAAATCTGTGGGTTACTTGCGCCGCGTAACGCCCACAAGTAGCGCCACCGTAACGAACGGAATCTCCCTGACTCTCCTTTTCTTTCCGCGCAAAGAGTGTGGAAGCTAATGCTCCCACCGACAACAAGCTCGGAACGTTGAGGAAGAGGCATTTATGAAACTCGTATCTTTAGCAGTTTTTACGGTGGTCCTGCTGGCGTCAGCAGCGTACGCCAACGGTTCCATCGAGGTAGCCGGCGGAACAGCAAACTTCTCGGTCGGCACCAATATTCCTGCGGTTACGATACACGGCAAGTCAAAAGCTCTTACAGGCACCGCGACCGTTAACCGCTCCGGAGACACGCTCACTATCGAGAACGCAGACGCGAAGATTCCAGTCGTATCGCTAACCACTGGCATGGGGCTCCGGGACAACCACATGCGTAAACTCGTCTTCACCTCTCCCAATGGAGAACTGTCCGATCTGTCGTACCGGAGCGGGAAGACCGAGTGCACCATTGCGAAAAACAATGACGGCGGCAGTACCTGTTTATTGAAAGGGGAACTCGCCATCCGCGGAGTTGCCCGCCCTTTGAGCCTCACCTTGAACCTCCGAGATGATGGCTCCGGCCGTTTTCGGGTTGCAGGTTCGGGAGCCGTTCGTCTGACCGACTACGGCATCGAGCCACCGAGTCAGCTTGGAGTGCGGGTTGACGAGCAGGTGCAGCTGCGATTTGAATTTTCGGTGACTACTAGCACGGCGATGAGTGCTGCGAGGGGGCAATGAGGCTTGCCATTCTCGCCACTCTCCTGAGTTTCGGCTTCGCTGCAAGGCTGACTGCTTTGCCGACTATGATCCGGCTGGGCTACCCCAACTGCGTGTCCTGTCACGTCTCGCCCCAGGGCGGCGGCCTGCTGAATGAGTACGGACGTGGGATCGACGAAGCCCAGAGCTGGAAGGCGGGTGAGTACAAGCCGAAAGACGGCCGGCTCGCTCGAACTCTGAACTGGCAAGGCCGCATCAACCAGGACGTCCGTATGCTAAACAACGGCCAGTTCGATTCCGACCGGTCGATCCTCCGGTCGCGCTGGTTCTATCGGAACGTGACCGAGTTAGGAAAAGGAGTCCGGATATCGACAACCGTCGAAGCCGCCGCGCAAGGTCAGGTAAGACGAACTCTGCCTTACGAAAGAACGGTCGCAATCGGCAGTTATCATGTCGATACTGCTCTCCTGCAGTACAGGGCGGCCCCCGGACTTGAGATTGCCGTCGGTCGGGATGCGCTTCCCACCGGACTGAACACGCCTGACCAGAACCTGTTTATCAAGTCACGCAACCGCCTTGGGTTCTATGACACTCCTACACAGGCGAAGCTGTTCTGGTGGGGCAGGCGTTACCACATCAACCCATATGTATTTGCACCCAGCGGCGAAGAGGCCTCGCAGGATCGCGAAAGCGGTGGCGGATTTCTTGCAGAGTTCGACCCATTAGGCAATGGGCGCGCCATTGTCGGGATCAACACTTTGCAGGCGCGCGGCCGAACCGTCGACCGGGCTATGACCGGCCTTTACACGAGGCTCGGTTTTGGACAGTGGGGCATCTTCGCCGAGCATGACTATTCTCTTCGAACGCCGCGCGGAGCGAATAGCCAGGCCTTTGCACAAAGTACGAGTTTTGCCCAGGTATTCTGGGCCGCGCGGGAATGGCTGGTTGCCTACGCCGGGGCCGAACGGCTGCGCGTTGCGGTGCCCTTTCCGGAAAGCCGCGTCGCAGGCCGATTCGACCTCGTTGCCCGTCTTAGTAGCCAGTTCACGGTAGGCAGCAGCGTGAGAGTCGAGCACGACGCGCGAAACGGCAGGATGGCCCCCGCTGTCTCGCTGCAACTAGCCTGGAAGACAGTGCCGTAGTGGGTCACGGCATAGCGATACACTGCGGATTGCCGTGAGCGGCTGCTAAGTTCACGGCACGACACCCGCGGGAGGAAGTCTTGGATGGCAAAGATGCAGATGGATCGTCGTTCGTGGTTGCGCATGATGGCGCCTGGAGCTTTGTTCGGACTGGATGCTCTGTTTACAGCCGAACGGACAAATGCTGCGCAGATCGGACCAAGGGACAACATAAAAGTCACCAAGATCGAATCCTTTGTTCTTAAGAATTCGTGGGTGTTCGTGAAGATCTCAACCGACGCTGGCATCACAGGTTGGGGCGAGATGCTAAAGGATGATGCAAAAGCCTGTGCCGCCGGGGCGCTGGAAGTAGCCAACTACCTGGTAGGTCAGGATCCGCTGAGGGTAGTATTCCACTGGCAGGCAATCCACCGCGGAGCCTTTTATCGTGGAGGGCCCATCAAGACAGCCATCACCAGCGGGATCGATCAGGCACTGTGGGACATCAAAGGGAAAGCATTCGGCGTTCCGGTCTACAAGCTGCTCGGGGGACCCACGCGGGACAGCGTCAGAGTGTACGGCACGGTGAGTGAAGCAACCGGCGTGAACGCAATGAAGACCCAGTTGCGTGCCTTTGGTCGGGGACCTAACAAATACAACGAAGGTCAGAAATATGTCGATGGGTGTGTCGAGTACTTCAAGGCACTC
>JACMLA010000291.1 GCA_014379815.1 Bryobacteraceae bacterium
ACTCAGATTGAGAAGGTGCGCGACCCCGTGCTGGCAAAGGTTACCAATTTGAAGTTTCGAAGCTTCGATATGGACTACCCTGATGTCGACCGGATCAAGGTCTTTCGGGAAGATCTCGCAGAGTTCGAGAAAACCGGAGAAATGCCCCGGCTGATGTTCGTGAGAATCGGGAATGACCACACCTCCGGACTCGCAGCCGGAAAGATCTCTCCCCTCTCAGCAGTCGCAGATAACGACTACGCTCTGGGATTGCTGGTGGAATCTTTGTCGAAGTCGAAATTCTGGCCCTCTACTGCCATTTTTGTTTTGGAAGACGACGCTCAGTCCGGGCCCGATCACATCGACTCACACCGCTCCCCGGCTTATGTCATCTCGCCCTACACTCGTCGCGGGATTATCGATAGCTCCATGTACAACACGACATCCATCTTGCGAACCATGGAGCTGATACTTGGGATGCGTCCCATGACGCACTTCGATGCCGGCGCACGTCCCATGTGGGCGGCGTTCTCTACCAAACCCAACAACACTTCGTGGACTGCACTGAAGCCTACCTACTCCCTGGAGGAACGCAATCCCGCTGAGTCACCCGGAGCCACGCGGTCCGCGAAGCTGGATTTGTCGGAAGCGGACCGGATCGATGACGACGAAATGAACGATATTCTCTGGCGAGCGATCCGCAAAACCGAACCGCCCGCGCCAGTCCGGAGCTTCTTCTCGCACTAAATGCCTCACGTATATATCTGCTTTCTCTGGCATATGCACCAGCCCTTCTATAAGGATCTGGTCACCAGAGAATACAGGCTTCCGTGGACGCGACTGCACGCGCTCAAGGACTACTACGGGATGGTTCATGTGCTGGACCAGTTTCCAGAAGTGCACCAGACCTTCAACCTCGTACCTTCCCTGCTGGTGCAGATCGAAGATTACGCCTCCGGCACCGCAGCAGACCCGTTCCTCCGAGCGGCTCTGCGTCCGGCTGAGGAACTGACTGAGGGGGAGCAGGAATTCATTCTCAGCTACTTCTTTCAGGCAAACCCCTCACGGATGATCTACCGTTACAAGAGGTACGGCGAGTTATTCGATGACTGGCTGGCGGCGGGGGAGACGTGGAGCAGAGCAAGACGCAGCTTTGATACCCAGGCTTTCCGCGACTTACAGGTGCTGTCTCAGCTTGCCTGGTTTGACGAAGAGTTCCTCGCGCACGATCCGTTCATCAACGCCCTTGCGACCAGGGGCCGAAACTACTCTCTCGACGACCAACGAACTCTGGGGCAGAAGCAGACTGAAGTCGTCGGGAAGGTGATCCCTGTTTACCGGGATTTCGCCGCGAAGGGACAGATTGAACTTTCGACAACACCGTTCTATCACCCGATTCTTCCCTTGATCTGCGATTCCAATATCGCTGAAGTCGCGCACCCCTACGTCTCCCTGCCATCACGCTTCCAATACCCTCAGGATGCGCGCGAGCAACTCGAGAGAGCCCGGGATTACATGACGGCCAAAGTAGGGACTAGCATCTCAGGACTCTGGCCTTCGGAAGGTTCCGTATCGGACGAAGCGTTGCATCTCGCGGCAGAGGTGGGGTTCCGGTGGTTTGCCACCGACAATGGAGTACTGGGGCGCACCCTTGGCGTTGTACCGGATGCGAGCACCACATATCGGCCTTACTTGTGGAAACAGGATGGTCATCAGATGTACGGACTGTTCCGCGACCACTACCTCAGCGACCTTATCGGTTTCGTATACTCGCGCATGGGTGCCGAAGAAGCTGCCACGCATTTTCTCGACCGGATAAGAGATAACTGTCGCGGCATTCTGGACGGTGGCTCAGATGCGCTGGTACCTATCTTTCTCGATGGCGAGAATGCCTGGGAGTACTACCAGGAAAGCGGGCGACCGTTCCTTCGGGAGCTTTACCGCAGGATCACTGACGATCCGTCCATGTCCGCACTGACAGTCTCTGAAGCACTTGGCCGGGTGCAGGCCCGCGAGATTCCGAAGATTTTCCCGGGCTCGTGGATCAACGCAAACTTCGACGTCTGGCTTGGCGCGGAAGAGGACAACCGTTCGTGGGAGTATCTGCTGCGCGCCAGGCAAACCTACGATCACGTAAAGCAGTCGCCCGCCTGGCAAACCATCCCGGAAGACCGTCGCAAATTAGCCTTCGAAGAACTGCTGATCGCGGAAGGCAGCGACTGGAACTGGTGGTATGGCCCCGAGCATAGTTCCGCCAACCGTATCGATTTCGATCAGTTGTATCGTAGTCACCTCGCGAACGTTTATACCCTGCTCGGATTGCATCCTCCCGACGAACTCTCCAGACCCATCCTCAAAGTCAGTATTCACGCGTATCACCAGCCGCCATCCGGTCCCGTAAAGGCTCTCATTGACGGGGAAGTCAGCTCGTACTTCGAATGGTTGGGAGCGGGCATCTACCGCCTTGACAACCGTAGCGGAGCCATGCACGGGCAGCGATTCTTTGTGGTAGAGCTGCACTACGGAAGCGATGGGCAAAACCTCTACCTTCGTCTGGACTTTGTCGAAGGCAGCTTGTTGAAACAGGGCGAGACCGAGTTCCGGGTTAACCTGCTGGATAAGACTACGCCGCATGAGCCTGTGTTGCGGGCCGTCCGGCTGAATGAATCAAGCGATGGAATCGACTGTGTTGCCGGCAAAATCTGCGAGCTCCGGGTATCGCTGGCGTCCGCCGGAATCCCCCTTGGACATGACCTCAAGTTCCAGCTCTCCATCTGGCAAAATGGTCTGCCCATGGAAGCGCTCCCACCGCAGGGGTGGATTGAGTTCTCCACCGCCGAACCGGGTGACTGGGTCGTCTAGCTTTTACTTGCGGCCCGAGTACTTGGTTAACAATGCAATGAAGGCTTCTCCCGCCTGCGGAGTCGTCACTTGTCCCCCAACGATGTCGCGTGCGGTGAGCTCCTTCCCATAGAGGTCCTTGTTGGTATTCTCGTCACCACGCATCGTTGAACCTTTCAAAGATATGCCGGCAAAGACTCCACGCGAACGGGACCAGCTCAGGATTTCTGCGCGCATCAAAGCATCGGTTTCCGCAGTTGATGTGCGTCCGACCGGACCCGCTGCCACCGACACATCGCCGCCCAGGGTGAACTTGCTTTCGAGCAACTTCTCGGAGCCTTTCTTATTCAGAACCAGCATCACCACATCGGTCTCAGACCCGCCGATCTGAAAGCCAACGCTACCGCCTTCAATTCGAACGCCAGCAGGTGCAGACCACCCTGCTCCTCCAGTGCGACACGACATGAATCCGCGGCCAAACTTAGCCCCGACGATAAAGGCACCTTTCTTCATCCCAGGTATGACAATCGCGCATTCGGCTTTGTCGAGCAGATCCTGCGGAATCGCTTTGTCCGACGTCGCCATAATTTCCTGCAGCACGCTCGTTGCTGCATTGATGCGATTCTCAGTGTCAGTTGCTGCAAATGCAACGCAGCTCAAAAGGAGTGTTGCTGGGATCAGCTTCATGGCTTTGATTGTAAGCGGAAACAGGTCGCCCACCGAACGTTTGCACATCCGATGGGCGTTAAGTGGAGTGACCGAAACTATCGTTTCTTACATTGCAGATTACCAATAATCTATGTTTCCTGCAAGTACTAATCGGTTCGTAGTACTACGAAAGAGCCTCTGGAACTCTTAGAATGTGTACCGAAGTCCGACCTGAATGCGCCGGTTTCCCCCATTCGTTCCCCACTGATTCAGGAAATTCACGGAGTTAATCCGCGACTCAGGGATGCCAAAGTTCCGCGTGTTCGTCAGGTTGTAGAACTCACCCCGTAACTGGATCCGGTGCCTTTCCGTGATCTGGGTGTTCTTAATGACGCCGAAATCGACGTTTCCAATGCCGTCGGCTCTCAGGATGTTGCGACCTGCGTTTCCGAGTGGATTCTGAACCGTCACATTAGAGAACAGAGGTGTGATCGAGTTGCTAACAGCAGACGTCCGGTTGTAGGAACGAAGTTCTCCTACCGTCAGGGATGACAGATCCAGATCCGTGTTCAGGAAGGGCCGAACTGAGTTTCCGACAAGTCCGTCAATACCGCCCAGACGTACGCCGGGGTCGATTCCAGCCAGGGGCGTGAACGGAGCGCCGGACTGGAACGTCAGAAAGCCGTTTACCTGCCATCCGCCCGCTAACTTGCCGCGCAAACCTTGCTGCGTTCTCATCCATGGCAGTTCATAAACGGCAGTAGCGGAAAATCGATGCGGGCGATCGTAGGTGGAACGCGCCCGCTCTGACTTACGGTTGAATGAGTCCTGAGGCACCGCGACGTCGCCGCTAACGGCAGCGTTGAACACCTCCGAAGCATCATCGATAAACGTGCTCCAGGTGTAGTGTCCCGCAAACACGAGTCCATTCCCATACCGCTTTTCGAGGCTGGTCTGGAGAGAGTGATAGATCGAGGAGGCTGCATTGGCACGAAGGCGGATCACGCCGCGTGTTGGATCCACACGAGCTGTCGCGGCGGCGTTCGGAGTGGGAACTCGCGGATTTCCATCAATGGTCTGGAACAGCCCGGTGCCCTTGGTGGCGATCCAGCCAACGCTTGCCGCCCAGTCTTTGGCCACGCTCCTCTGAACGTTAAAGCTGAACTGTTCTGCGAAAGGCGCACGAAAGTCGGAAGCGACAGTAGTGCGTGTCAGGACAAGCGGATTGGCGACTGTGAACGTATTCTTCAACCGCTGCAGCTCGTTAAAGCCGCCTACAGTTCCAGCTGGAGCGGAATTGGCGATGACAAACGGAAAGGCGGAGAAGATGTTCAGCCCGATGTTGAGAAAGGAATAGTCATAGGTTCGTGCGTAGCCGCCGCGCAACACAGTCTTATCGTTCAGGCGGAAGTTAAACCCAAAGCGCGGGGCCCAGTTGTTGCTATCGGCTCCAGGCCACCTGCCAAATGCATAAGAGGGATTGTTGTTTGCGTTCCTGACGATTCGATTGTTCAGCTCTTCGAGGCGGCTGAGGGCGTTCCCGAATGCCTCATAGCGGAGTCCATAGTTCAGCGTCAGGCGCGAGGAGATACGCCACTCGTCCTGCACGAAGAAGAAGTAGTCATTCCAGCGGGCGTAGAACAACGTCTCACCGCCGGGCAGAGGAACATTTACCTGACCTGACTGAATCGTATCGTTCACCAGTGTGTTCAGGTTGTCGTACGTTACCGACCCACGGATCTGGGCCAGGAACAGACTCACGAGATCGGTGTAGCGAAAGTCGAAACCAGCTTTGATTGAATGTGAGCCGCGAATGATCGAGAGATTATCCTGGATCTGATAGATGTTATTGCGCCGGTATTGCGGCAGGTTAACGGCAAGGCCGAGACCGGTGCGCGTGGCATCTGCGTTGAATCCAGTCAGA